>JAWXUA010000095.1:0-11640 GCA_044433065.1 Pseudomonadota bacterium | reverse complement strand
AGCTTTTTCCCCTTCCCCCAGACCCCCATCCCCTTTTCAAAAACTTTTTAGTTGTGGATGAAGTTGCTCTCTCCGTATGCCATAAACGGCCACATGGGGAGAGTTTTATTATGTGAAAAGTGTAAGGCGTAGTTTGTGGCTTCGATAAGGAGTTTTTTGGGAAAATGGAGAAACGAAAAAAAGCCCTCAAGGCGTATGCCAAGAGGGCCATGGATATATAAAGCACCTAGATTATATAAAATAGTCGGATTAATTGGACTTACTTAAACCAGCCCAAAGGCCAACACAAGTAACACCAAGGCATACTAAAGCAAAACTTGTCCAAATACTCATCGTTACGCCTCCCATATGCTAAAAAGATACGTTGCACATAAACAAAAAATCCCAATATACAAACCTTGTTGTTGACCTTGAAATAGTCCAACAAGAATGCTACCAATGGCCAACTTTTCCATAATATCAGCTGTGCGCTTGAGAATAGTTTTTTTCATTCCTGCACCTCATACCCACTACCTAACAACGATTACACAGCCCGTCAAATCCCCCAAGTTATTCCAGACCCAAAAAAAGGCCCTCATGCGTATGCAAAAGGGCCTTTCTAATATCAAATAAAAACGAGGCTTTGAGCTGATTATGCTTGGCTTGGTTTTGCCAAGAAGTAAATCAAAGCAAAAATACCGACTACTGGGATGATTGGCATCAGTACCCACCAAGTAGGCTTGCCGATGTCATGAAGACGGCGGATAGTAACACAAAGATATGGCACAAAAGTTGCGAGACAGAAGATTTGTGAAATCCATTGGAAGAGCTGGATACCAGTGGCTTCTGCAATACCAACCAAAACAAGGGAAATGGCGGTTACAAACAATGCAAAGAACCAAAACTCTTGGCGATCTGCACGGCCTGTGTAACAAGCATACTTTTGCGTAAGAGTTGCTTTAACGGAAGGAATAAATGCGCTAAAATCCATGGTAGCCTCCTCATTGTGTAAAAAAATGCAAGCACCCTTGGCCAAACGCTCATAAAGCTACAGTTTGTCACCCTAGCCGCTTATGCGTTGATATTGAAGTCTAGCATTAGGATTTAAAAAAGAAAAGCACAATGTATAAAAAGTTACAATATAACACTTTTGTAACATACCTTTATCGTTGAATATTATATTGATTGCTTCCCTTCATACTTGGCCTTGCAAGTAAGTAAATTAGTATAAAAAGTCCAATGAAGGGAATAAGGATGGCCAATAGCCACCAGCCAGATTTACCTATGTCGTGTAATCGACGAATGGCCACGCCAGTATAAGGCAAGGTCACGAATAAGCTAAACAGCCTTTGTGCCACAAAAAAGAGTACAAAGCCTGTGGCATAGCCAAGGAAAACTAAGGGGATGGACACTGCGGCACAAAATGCGACGAAGTACCAAAATTCTTGGCGTGTGGCACGGCCTTCAAAGCAAAGATAGTTCTTTGTGAGGCTGGTTCTGATGGATTCTTTAAATACATCAATATTCATAAAAAATCCTTTATAGTACGCTATTGAATATTAAACTATATATCAAAATAAAACGATAACATCTCTGCATTGCTCGACAACTTTTTCAATCGTCGCCACAAACTGCTTGTCCCTTTTTTTCATAAAAATTCTTCCATGCGCCGTGAATAAACACACGAAGGAAGTATTTTCATCGCAAATAAAAAGTTGTGAAGGAGGGAAAGTGGACTTACTGAGGTGATAACTTTCAGTTAACAATCCGCCCCAAAAGTTTCCTCCCTCCCCCCAGCATAATCAACAATCCTAACCCAACTAATCAAGCTTAGGTGTTACGTACAGTTCGCCACCGTGAGCGTCGTTGATGACGAGCAATGGAAAATCGCGGACAGTGAGCTTACGGATGGCTTCTGGCCCAAGATCTGGATACGCGATAACTTCAGCAGCTTCGATGCGTTGGGCAAGAAGTGCACCGGCACCACCAGTGGCGCCAAAGTAGACCGCACCGTGTTCGGTGAGCGCATCACGAACAGCTTGGTTACGGCGACCTTTACCAATGGAGGCACGGAGACCGAGGGAGTGCAAACGTGGCGCATAGGTGTCCATGCGGTAGCTAGTGGTAGGGCCTGCGGCACCGATGGGGTGGCCTTCAGGAGCTGGGCTTGGTCCGACGTAGTAGATGACCGAGCCTTCAAGGTCGAAAGGCAGCGCTTCGCCACGATCAAGCGTGTCACAAAGACGCTTGTGGGCGGCGTCACGGCCAGTATAAATAGTGCCCGTTAAGAAGATAACGTCGCCAGTGTTCAGACCGCGGACAACTTCCTCAGTAAGCGGAGTCGTAAGATGATGGGTAGCCATTAGAGAACAACCTCCCCGTGACGTGCAGAGTGACATTGGATATTAACGGCCAGTGGCAAACTTGCGAGGTGGCAAGGTTCCGCAGCAATTTTCACTGCAAGACAGGTGGTCTTACCGCCAAGGCCCATGGGACCAATGCCGAGCTCATTGATAGCGGCGAGCAATTCAGCCTCGCGCTCAGCATATGCAGGGTCAGGATGCACATCATCAAGGTGGCGCATAAGCACCTTCTTGGACAGGATGGCGGAACGCTCGAAATTGCCACCAATACCAACACCAACAATGATTGGTGGGCATGGATTTGGACCAGCCTCAGCAACACGGCGGACCACGTACTCACGAATGCCAGCCCAACCTTGCGCAGGGGCAAGCATCATAACGCGCGACATATTTTCACTGCCGCCACCCTTAGCCATGTAGGCAATACGCAACTGATCGCCTTCTACGAGGTCAATGTGGATGATGGCAGGAGTATTATCGCCGCAGTTAGCGCGGGAGAACGGATCACAGGTGGACTTGCGCAAATAGCCTTCTTGATAGCCCTTACGCACACCTTCGTTAATGGCATCGCGTAACGTCGAACCCTCAACGCGGCAATCTTCGCCCATTTCAACAAAAAGAACAGCAAGACCTGTATCTTGGCACAGTGGCAATGCCGACGACGCAGAAAGATCTGCATTCTCAAGCAGTTGACGGAAAATTTCGCGTGGTACGTCGTCGGTCTCCTGAGCTTGGCTTTGCTCAAAAGCGGCGCGCACGTCGCAAGGTAAGTGGTGATTGCAATCCATGCAGAGCTTAGCTACCGCATCAATAACGTCTTGAGCCTGAATTTGGCGCATATGCACTCCTTATTACGTGGCGTAAAAACACTGTTTAGCCTTATACCTAACTACTACATTCAAGAGTATAGCGCTTTTTTCCAGAGAGTGCCACTATTGTATAGACCTTGTCTTTTGATTGTGTAGTGAAACAATACTATTGCATTTCATAAAAGAGCACGTTACAGCAAAAGGAAGGCCACACCACAAAGGCATAACGTCTAGGCGTTACAATAGCGTGGTAAAGACTTTATAAAGGGAAAGACATGAAAGGACGCAAAGAAGAAGTTATACGCATTGCAAAGGAATTAGGCTTGCCTATCAACGATGATAGCACACTGACAGATATTGTACTGTTCCTCAACAGTGAACCCGATATCGCTCCAGAACTTACAGAAGCACTCAATGCTATGCTTGACGCACCGCATACCAAGGCTGGTGTGGGTGTTGGGGTTGAGTAGGATGAGCTGGGGGGAAGGAGGCACCTTTTAAAAAAGTTTCCTCCTTCCCCCAAGCTTGCCCACCTAAAAATTCAACTCTAACGTCACAGGGCAGTGATCTGAACCCATGGCATCGTTTTCAATATAGGCGTTGGAGATAGCGCCACGAAGTTCTTCTGAGACAAAGAAATAGTCAATACGCCAGCCAACGTTACGGGCACGGGCACGAGTTTTGTACGACCACCAAGAATAGTTATCGGGCTTGTCGCCGTGTACATGGCGGAAGGTGTCGATGTAGCCAGCTTCTGTAAAAGTATCCATCCACGCACGCTCTTGTGGCAAGAAACCAGAAACACCAACGTTTTCCTTAGGGCGCGCAAGGTCAATGGCTTTGTGGGCTGTGTTGAAGTCACCACAGACAACAATGGGCTTGCCTTTTTGCCCGTTTATTCCTTTACGTAAGCTTTCGGCATACTTTAAGAAAGCATCATAATAGCCCATTTTGTAGGCAAGACGGTCCTCGTTCATGCCACCGTTGGGATAGTATATATTGAAGAAGTGGAACTCAGGAAATTCAAGGCGCAAACAGCGTCCTTCGCCCTGAAAAAGTGGGTCTGGCAACTCACACTCTACAGCTAGAGGCTCATATTTACTGAACACAGCAACGCCAGAATAGCCTTTTTTGACCGTGGACGAACACCACGAAGCATGCCATCCCTCAGGGTTGCGAAGGGGTTCCTTGAGCTGTGACGGATCTGCTTTAGTCTCTTGTAAGCCGATGACGTGAGCATCGTTTTCTGTAAACCATGACCATTCAGGCTTAGCACTGACGGCACGAATGCCATTCACATTCCATGATGAGAGCTTATATTGCATCGTTGTATCGCTTTGTTATGAGGTGTTATGGTCAAGAAAAGTCGTGCTCGTCTTGCGTCCGTAAAGACTTCTGTAGTAGTGAGGAACCTTGCACACCTTTTTCGTGCCCTAAAACTGTAGGCGGATAGGCTTGCACCGTTGTGGCGCGTGCTCGTTCATGGGTGCGCAAAAGAAGTGGTGTTACACCATGACTGCGCCCCAAATCAAGGCAGACGAACAGACTTGCACCAAAAATACTATAGGTATAGCCCTGATTTAACAGGCTAAATACTGGTGATGTTTTTCTTTGTTTAACTGCACGCTGATTTTTATGAAACATATCCCAATGCCATGGCCATTGCCAAGGGCAGGACCATGTCCATTTTGGACCATGCAGAGCAGCACCCCACGTCATGAAGCCAAGACCAAAATTAGGCGACTGAAGGCGACGTAGACAGCGCCAAAGCTGAACAATATTCACAGCATTGTTGGCGTTCCAATGGGCAAGGCTCCATGGATTATCCACCACAATAAGAACGCCGCGCGTGGCAAGGCGCAAGGCTTCCTTGAGAATAGCCTCTTGATCTGCCAGCTTTTCCTTTTCAAGTACGTGAAAAACAGCCACATAATCAAATTCGTTGTCATCAAAGGGTGTATGGCTGTACTTGCCCATATGCCATTCAGCACGATGGCCCATGCGCTCTTTGGCTGCCTCAAGATGCTCGTGCTCTGTATCCACACCAGTAACATCAAAACCGCTTTCCCAGAAATGCTCCAAAATCTCACCATGACCGCAACCAAATTGCACCAAGGAACGACCACGACGAGGCCAGCGTGCCATAAGGCTTTGCAAAAAATGGCGTTCGTAATGACTTTGGGCAATAGGAACCCTTGTGGTATGGGGAGCACGATGTGTCATGGAGAGCCTTTGATATAGGCAAAATTGTGATGATATAGTTACAGGTTTAGCTCAGGCGAGTATGTTTCTACCTAGCATGACGGTAGCGACTTTTGGAGAAGCTGTCAAAGATACAAGTCATGAGACTCGCTTACAATTTCAAGAGAAAATTCTCAGCGATATCAATAATATGCTTTGGTGTCGATGCGCCAGCAGTAAGCCCAATAGATTGAGCTCGTTGCAAGGTTGCAAAGTGTTCAGTGCTAAGTTGCTGAATATTTTCTACGTGAACCGTAAAAGGGCCTTGTGCAGCGGCCACATCAGCGAGACGTCGAGTATTGCCGCTATTGAAGCCACCAACAACAAGCATGGCATCCACATGCTGTGCAATGCTAATAGCTTCATCTTGGCGCAGACGTGTGGCGTCACAGATGGTTTCGAGCACGGGCACGGCATGACCGAGGCGTTCTTGCAATTGCATTTTGATACGCTCAAATGCAGTGCGGTCTTGTGTTGTTTGTGCTGCAAGAAAATAGTTAAGCGCATCAGAAAGAGGGATTGCGGCAAGCTCCTCTTCAGAACCAAAAACAATGGCCTCATGCCCAGCATAGGAAAGAAGCCCAAGAACTTCAGGGTGTTCTGCCTCACCAAAGAGAAGTAAAGTGCGACCTGCACGCCTTTGCTCATCAATGCCAAGCTGCGCCTTTTTTACCTTAGGGCACGTAGCGTCAATAACCTGCGCGCCACGATTACGGATATCGTTCTCCACTTCATGAGGAATGCCGTGGGCCCGAATAACAATGCGATGCTGGGGTGTGACATCCTTGGTGCTGTTGAGGCAGTGTACACCGCGTGCTGCATAATCTTCAAGCACCTGTGGATTATGGATAATCGGTCCATACGTCGCAATGCACGGCTGGTTTAGCACTTGCTCGGTAATATCCAGCTCACGGTCAAGCTTACGTAGAGCAAGGCTGACGCCCATGCAAAATCCTGCTGTTTTGGCGCGCTGTATATCCATAGGAAATTCCTTGATTATGATCTTGTTAAAAAACGTTTTGAATGAAGTTCACTCTACAATACTATGAGAAGCTCTATGTCCAAAGGCCCTTTCACTCGTAGTATATCTACTGCTGTTCTGCGCTCTCAAGCAAAGCCTGAATTTCTTCACGCACAATACGCGCAGCTGTTGTCGCTGTAATCTGCTCAAGCTGTGCTGCATCTTGTGAGAAACAGAGAGCCTCAAGCTTATGACATTGGGCTTCAAGCTCACGATTTTTTGTTTCAGCAGCCATAAGGCGCGATTCAAGACTCGCCACACAGGACTCTTGCGCAGCTAAGCGTAGTTGCATGCTGGCCATTGTCGTTTTTAAAGTACTGATATCACGGAGTATTTGCTGAGACGTTTCAAGAGCTTGGGCAAATTCTTGCATATCATCACAGCTTTCATCATGCTTTGCTTGCGTGTCTATTGGCTCTTGGGCCGGCTTACATTCGGGCTTATGCTCTGGCTGCTGATTGGGCTTTTCTGTATACGCGTTTTGCTGCGTAGTCATACTATCATAAAGCGCTTTGCCTGCATGGATTGTATTGATATGCACTTCACCAACATGCACAGCATCAGCATGCACCGTATCAATATGTACATTTTCAGGAATACGCTCCTGATTTTTGGGGGCCACCTGTTCTGCTGGGTCAAGAAAAAGTTCTGTGGTCACAGTATATTGCGGATGAACAACCGAGCTACTATCCAATTCAAGGATAGCTTCGCTTTCATCATATTCGCCAAGACTAGGCATAACGTCGTGTACGCTAGGGACATCAGCATAAGGTGTATTGATGGCCACGCTTGATTTTGCATGCGGGGCTTTGAGCGTTGCAAAGACAGCATCATCTTGCCCAAGAGAAAGAGGTACACCTTGGGCTTTATCGGTATGAGGCTCTGTCAACTCCATAATCGTATCCAGTTCAATAATATCTTCTTTGCTCATTTGCGGCCCAATTCTGCTTTATGCTATGGTTCTGGATAGATGCTCTATACATTACAATGTATATAAGGCTCCCTTACACGCCAACCTTGTACAAGTTTACACAAAGATTGACCCACATAGCAATCATAAAAAGGCTATTCATGATGGCAAAATGAAGACGCAAAAAAGGCCGCTCTTCATGAAAGAGTGGCCTCTAAGGTGCAGACATTGTCCTTGTGGGACAATTTGCTACAGCCGATTAAGGGTGACATGCGGACTTTTTGCAGCCCGTCAATTCCTTTTTCTTGGCTTTGTCTTTACCAGCAACGGTAAGGTGACAGCTTACGCAAGAGTCAAACTTGAGCTTCTTGCCATGCATCACATTGTAGTAGCCGTGTACAGACTTGTCTTTCTTATCAAAATTGTCGTGACAACCAGCAGAGCCACAAGCGAGGAAGCTTTCCGCGCCGTCAACTGGGTGGTGACACTCGCCACACTTGTAATCAGTGTGAGTGGAGTGATTAAAGGTCACAGGCAATTTCGTGCTGTCCATAACAATACCATCAGCTGGTACCGCAGGAGCTGCGAAAGCGGATACTGCAAAAGCCATGCTCAGCGCCATAGCGCCGCAGAAGATAAGTTTCTTCATAGTTGAACAACCTCCTTTTCAACCAAAGTTACAAATTTCCCGTGGGAGATGCTAGGCTATTGAATGAAAAGTGTCAATTAAAGCCGCTCACAAGCCTTGTTTTTAGCGCATTTTTTATTTTATTCTGTAATAGAAGTATTATATAGATGCTATATTTTCTAATACTGTACTTATAAAGTCCATTATATGACAGAATATTTATATACCTTCTGCAATCTTTATATTCGTGGCTTTACCCATGGAGCACCATTGTACATAGTCTTTACCGCCTATTTTGCTCACTGTTGAGGCAACTCCTAAGATCCCTTTATATCCTTACAATCCGCTTTTGAGCCCATAGTTCTTTTTGACAAGTGTGCCCGCTTGGCATAAGAATTATTGTTTTCCCTACGCAAGTTAGGGTATGCTTGCAAACATACCCATCAGGTACAGACTGGTACAGCTTCTGCGAACCATCCTGCACCCATAAATATCCACATATTGGGCGGCTATCATGAGTAAAATTACCAAGATTAAGGGCTTTGCGGACTTATATCCGCCAGAGAGCGACACTTTTGTCCGCATGGAAACTACGGCACGCCGTCACTTTGGCCGCTATGGCTTTGTAGAGTTGCGTACACCAATTCTTGAGCGCACAGAACTTTTCTGCCGCTCCATTGGCACGGAAACCGACGTGGTACAAAAGGAAATGTATACCTTCCCAGACCGCAAGGACCGCTCCTTGACCATGCGCCCAGAAGCAACCGCTGGCGTCATGCGCTCCTACATTGAAAGCGGCCGCCACACGCAAGAGTCTGTATCCAAGCTCTTCACCTGTGGTCCTATGTTCCGCTATGAGCGTCCTCAAAAGGGCCGTATGCGTCAGTTCCACCAAATCAACTGCGAAATGCTCGGACCTCAAGAGCCCCAAGCTGATGCAGAGCTCATCCTTATGCTCATGGGCTTCCTTGATGAGCTTGGTCTCAAAGACCTTGTCCTGCATATCAATTCCCTTGGTTGCAAGACCTGCCGCCCTCTCTACCGCCAAGCCTTGCGCGACTACCTTGATAGCATCGACAATACCGCCCTATGCGAAGATTGCCGTCGTCGTATGGACAACAATCCTCTTCGTGTGCTCGACTGTAAAGTGCCTACATGTAAGGCTCTTACGGAAAATGCGCCAACCATTCTAGAGCATAACTGCCCTGATTGTCGTGCCCATTTTGACGTGGTGCTCGACATTCTGCAAAAGCGCGGCGTACCTTTTGAGCTCAATAGCCGCCTCGTTCGTGGTCTTGACTACTACAACCGTACAACCTTTGAAGTCGTCTCCAACTCCATTGGCGCACAAGGTTCCGTTGCTGGTGGCGGTCGCTATGATGGCCTCATCAAAGACCTTGGCGGACCTGACATTGCTGGCCTTGGCTTTGCTTGTGGTATGGAACGCCTTGCGCTCATGATGCCTGCTTGCGAAGCGCCTCGCCCAGATTTCCACGTTGCCGTTCTTGACGCGTTGGGCCAAAGTGAAGCTCTCCTCATGGCCGAAGAGCTTCGTGCCGCTGATTTCGTCGGTGAAATTGGCTTCGGTACGGGTAGTATGAAAAGCCGCATGCGCCTTGCCAGCAAATCACGTGCACGCATCACCCTTATTTTAGGTGGTGATGAACTGGCCAACAATACCATTGTGGTCAAAGACATGGATAGCGGCGAACAAAGCACCATCGAACGCAGCGCCCTCGTAGCCCATTTTAAAGAATTTAGTAAATCATAGATATAAGGAAATATTTCAATGAGCACCGATCAAATTCTCGACATCCAGTCCGAGCACCAACAATTCATCGAACCACTCGGTGACTGGGCTCGCTCCCACTCATGCTGTGACCTTACTGCTGCCAACGTTGGCGACGACGTATGCATCATGGGTTGGGTTCAATATCGCCGTGACCATGGCGGCCTCATCTTCGTTGACCTTCGCGACAAAAAGGGCCTCACCCAAGTAGTGTTCAGCCCTGACTTCGCTCCAGAAGCTCACGAAAATGCCCACATCGTGCGCAGTGAATACGTGCTCGCCATCCGTGGCCGCGTGCGTCCTCGCCCAGAAGGCATGACTAACGCCACCATGCACACCGGTGAAATCGAAGTTGTAGTCTCTGAATGGAAGCTTCTCAATACCTCCAAGACCCCTCCATTCGTCATCGAAGACCGCACCGAAGCCAGCGAAAATCTGCGTCTTGCATGGCGCTACCTTGACCTTCGCCGTCCTCGCATGGCTCGCAACTTCATGCTTCGTCACCGCGCTGCTCAATCCGTGCGCCGCTACCTCGACGAACTCGACTTCCTCGAAATCGAAACGCCATACCTCACCAAGGCAACCCCAGAAGGTGCTCGTGACTTCTTGGTCCCAAGCCGCCTCAATAATGGTATGTTCTACGCGCTCCCACAATCACCTCAAATCTTTAAGCAATTGCTTATGGTTTCTGGTATGGATCGCTACTACCAAATCGTCCGTTGTTTCCGTGACGAAGACATGCGTGCTGACCGTCAGCTCGAATTCACCCAAATCGATATCGAAATGAGCTTTGTTGACGAAAATATCGTCATGAACATGGCTGAAGGTCTCATGTCCCGCGTCATGAAAGACACTCTTGACGTGGAAATCCCTCTGCCATTCCCACGCATGACCTACGCTGATGCCATGGGCAAATACGGTGTAGACAAGCCAGACACCCGTTTTGGTCTTGAGCTTCACGACGTTACCGAAGCCGTTCGTGGTTCCAATTTCCGCCTCTTCTCTGCCGCTCAGCTTGTCAAAGCCATGCGTGTTCCAGCTGGCGCCACCATGACCCGTAAGGAAATCGACGAATTCACCGAGTTCGTCAAAATCTACGGTGCTCAAGGTCTTGCTTGGATTAAAATCCGTGAAGATGAATGGCAGTCCCCAATTGCTAAATTCCTCTCCGAAACCGAACGGGCCGCTCTCGTGGACATCCTCGGCCTCGAAGTTGGCGACATCGTCTTCTTCCAAGCTGGTGAGCCTTCCATGGTCAACGCAGCTCTCGGTAACCTCCGCGTCAAGCTCGGTCACCACCTCAATCTCATCCCAGAAGATACCTATAACTTCCTCTGGGTTACCGACTTCCCACTCTTTGAATACGACGCCGAAGAAAAGCGCTACGTCGCATGTCACCACCCATTCACGTCCCCTAAGGACGGCCATTTCGAGCTCATGACCTCCGACCCAAGTGCGGCCCTCGCTCGCGCGTACGACATGGTCCTCAATGGTTACGAGCTTGGCGGTGGTTCCATCCGTATTCACAGCGCCGAAGTCCAACGCCAAATGTTTGATGCCCTTGGTCTCGACGCAGCTGAAGCCGAAGACAAGTTTGGTTTCCTCATCCAAGCCCTCGAGCACGGCGCACCTCCTCACGGTGGTATCGCCTTCGGTATGGACCGTCTCATCATGCTCCTCACAGGCTCCGCTTCCATCCGTGACGTCATCGCCTTCCCTAAAACACAAAAAGCTACGTGCCTGCTCACCGGCGCGCCCGACACCGTGGCTGCCCGTCAGCTACGTGACCTCGGTATCCGCGTTCGCGAAGCTGAAGCGAAGGCTGAATAGTTATATTTATTTGGTTATGATTGACTGGGGGAAGGGAAAACTTTCTGAAGAAAGTTTTCCCTTCCCCCAG
>JAWXUA010000094.1:0-11707 GCA_044433065.1 Pseudomonadota bacterium | reverse complement strand
CCCCCATCCCCTTCAACGACTTTTAATTGCGACGAGAAGAACGTTTTTTAAGGACGTTTACGGCGCATGGGGGGAGGCAGTTTGTTTTGCAAGCAAGCAGTTTGACTTAAGCGTTCAACAGGCCGTAATCGAGCAACAATTGCTCAAGCTCTTCGATTTCAAGAGGCTTTGGAATAACGAACATGGTGTTCTTGTCGATTGCTTCAGCAAGACCACGGTATTCATCAGCTTGTGGTGCGTCTGGCTTCCATTCGATGACCGTCTTACGGTTGATTTCTGCACGTTGTACGTCGTTGTCACGTGGTACAAAGTAAATCATCTGGGTGCCAATCTTACGAGCCAATTCTTCAATCATTTCACGTTCGTTATCAACGTTACGGGAGTTACAGATAAGGCCACCAAGACGAACGGAGCCAGATTCAGCGTACTTCATAATACCCTTGCAGATATTGTTAGCAGCGTACATAGCCATCATTTCACCAGAGCAAACAATGTAAATTTCTTCAGCTTTGCCATCGCGGATTGGCATTGCGAAGCCACCGCAAACAACGTCGCCCAAAACGTCATAAAAAACGTAGTCAAGATTTTCGTCTTCTTCGTAAGCGCCAAGGGATTCGAGCATATTGATGGAAGTGATGATACCACGGCCTGCACAGCCAACACCTGGTTCTGGACCACCAGATTCTACACACCACGTGTCGCCGTAGCCGCCCTTACGGATATCGTCGAGTTCTACGTCCTCACCTTCTTCACGAAGTGTGTCGAGAACGGACTTTTGAGCCAAGCCACCAAGCAAGAGACGGGTGGAGTCTGCCTTTGGGTCACAGCCAACAACCATGACTTTACGACCATTTTCAGCGAGACCTGCAACAGTGTTTTGTGTTGTGGTGGATTTGCCGATGCCGCCCTTACCGTAAATAGCTACCTTACGCATGATTGCCTCCAAAGAGATTGTTGAAGTTTTGTTTAAGTTGGATACCCAATCAAAGCAAATGGCGTGCCAAAACATTGACTACATAGTAACATACTAAAATATAATGATTTTATTTTTTATTACGTATACTTTAAAACATTGTTTGATTAAACAATCTACAATTTTGTACATACATTTTTGTAGAATACAACATTGTATATATCTATTTGATAATATTTTTCATTTAACTAGTTGTAATAAAACTAATGACTTAGCCAATAGGACTTGTTTGGCATCATTTCTGCTTATCTATTGATACGATACAGAACAACAAAGCGAGGCCATATGCTTATAGATACAACACTACGTGAAGGGGCACAGCTTTATGGTGCGTCGTTTAGTCTTGAAGAGCGCGTGCGCATTATTAAGGCATTGGTCGCGGTGGGCCTTGAGGAAATTGAGGTAGGCTGGATTGGTATGGAAGGATTGCTTGCCTGTGCTGAAATCATCAGGAAAGACTTTCATGCTCATAATGACCATAAGGCGCACACAACTTTTAGCGTGTGGAGTCCATGCCGTGAGCAATCCGTCAAGAAAGCTGCGGACCTTGGTTTCACGCGGATTAACCTTGGTGTGCCTGTGTCGCACAAACATATGAGCAAGCGTCTTGGTATGAACCGCGCTGAGCTCCTTGAGCGTGTGCAAAGTGTTGTGCGCTATGGCCATGCCCTTGGCCTTGAGGTCTCAGTGGGTATGGAAGATGTGTCGCGTGCTGATCGTGCTTTTTCTCTTGAGGTGGCCAAGTGCGCTGAAGAAGCTGGGGCTTTTCGTGTACGCCTACCCGATACGGTGGGCATCTTAAATCCGCTTGAGATGCAAGGACTTATTGCGTATTTCAAGGCAAATCTCACATGCACAATAGCTGTGCATTGCCATAATGATTTTGGCATGGCTACAGCCAACGCGACCACGGCCCTCATGTCTGGGGCTGATTATGCCGATGTTTCTGTGCTTGGCATTGGTGAACGTGCTGGTATTGCGGCCTTGGAGGAGGTTGCGGCGTACATGAACATACGCAGTCAAGCATGCATGGCTAAAGGACCTAGAAAACCCCCTACTCACTACAATATTCATAATATTTCAGAGCTTTGCGCGTTGGTTGCCCGTGCCGCTAAAATTTCCCCTACTCGCACAAAAGCCATTGTGGGCAGTGATATTTTTTCCTGTGAATCTGGGCTTCATGTGCACGGTCTTGCTCAAGATAATTCCCTTTTTGAGCCATTTCATCCTGAAACCATTGGAGCCACACGACGTATTGCCTATGGAGAAAAGAGTGGCCGTGGAGCTGTGCTGCATGCCCTTGAAAATAGCCCAAATTCTATCCCTCAAACACTGAGCCCAGCAGAAATCTACACCCTGCTCCAAAGTGTACGTCAATTGGCTAACGAACTCGGTCGCCCTCTTATGCAAGAAGAAGTTGTGTCCCTTGCGCAGAAGGAGATCGTACAATAAAAAATCCGCCCTTGCTTTCTTTACGAGAGCAAAGGCGGATTTGTATTCTATGTATGGCACCAAGGAAAAGCCAAGGAATTTTCTATTGTCACGAAGCAGGCGGCATTTTTACGCAGGGCATAGCCCCTTCCGATCGTTATAATAGTTGCGACCAGAGTAAAAACAAGTCTAACGAAGTGGCAATGAAAAAGGTCGAGCTTTACCAGACTTTAGCGCGCTGGGCAGCCAGTGCCTCGCTCTGCTCTGCGAAGTTCGCAAAACCAGCTTGGTGCAAGGCATCTTCAACGGTTTGTGCCCAGTTCCACGTAGCGTAAATGACTGGCTTGTGGAAGGTGGAGCGGAAGGTCGCCAATTCTTGACGGTAGAAGGTTTCCTTTGGCGTATCGATGCTGTCACGGAGTTGTTCGTGCAGACGGCCAAGCTCGCCTTCGTACCAATCGAGGAGGTCTTCGCCTTGGGCGTACTTCTTAAGGATATGGCCGTAACCCTTTTCTTCAAGAAGCTTGTGCAAGGCAAGCAGGTGTTGCTTCCTGAGCCATTCGCCGAGTTTTTCGGTTGGAATGTTTTCAGCTTCAATTTCAGCCATGTCAAGCTTGGTCTGGTAATACGTATCAGGCACAACCGATGCCGACACAATACCAGCAATGGCCACAAGACCACGCATAACTGGGTGGTTGGACACGCCCTGACCACAGAAACCAACCTTACGGCCATATTTTTGGCCAGTAAAGATTGTGGTGAGGATTGCCCAGACAACAGCAGGGTCATTTTCGTCGTAGATATGGCTAAGGCTTGCGTTGTCGCGGTCTGTAGCCAAAACCATCTGGGTCATGTCGTTGGAGCCAATGGAGAAACCATCGAACTCTTCGATGAACTGCTTAGCCAAGACAGCATTAGCAGGAATTTCAGACATGAGGACAATTTTGAGACCATCAACGCCACGCTTCAGGCGGTGTACCTGCTCAAGATAGCGGCGCATGCTGCGTGCTTCTTCGATGGTACGAACGAATGGCAACATGATTTGCAAGTTGCTGCCGCCGTAGACGCCACGAGCCAGCTTGAAGGCTTCGATTTCCCAGTCATGGATATTACGGGAAACACCGCGGTAACCAAGCATAGGATTATCTTCAAAGCTTTCAAAGAGATTGCCACCCAAGAGGTTACGGTACTCATTGGACTTAAAGTCTGTGGTACGGTAGGTGATGGGCTTGCCATAGAAAGCCATGGCAAAGAGAGCGAGGCCTTGAGACAAGGTCTGGATATAATGCTCTTTACCTGTACGGAAACCACGAGCCTTAATAAGGTCTTGGATTTTTTCAGGAATTGCGCGAACGTCGTCCATTTCCTTCTGCAAACCGCTACGCAAGCCAACTTCTTGACGAAGCTTAGCAATCTTAGCAATAGCATCTTCCACAGCAGGAATATCTTTTATACGTGCAACATGTTCACGGACAACAAGTTCAATTTCAGCGCGACGCTTCAAGGTGTCGGCATCAGTACCTGTGAGCAAGGCAAGCTCATTGTCGTAGCCCATGACAACACGAACGTGCTCGGTGAGGTCAACACTGGTCTTCAAGACGCCCATACGGCGCGTTGCAAGTTCCACGTGTTCATCAAGCTTATGGTCAAGTTCACGCATACGGCGGTGCAAGGCAAGCACTTCTTCCGTACCGCGCAAATTGTCACGAGAAGCAAGCTTATCGATTTCAGCGGCAAGGCCCGTAATATGGCCAACATATTCGCGGAGCTTCATGTCGATGGCGATGAGGCCAGCAGACAATTGTTCACGCAAGACTTTGGAGAGCTTTTCTTCAAGCTCGCCAAGCTTTGCATGGACAACGCGGTCAAGTTCGCCACTATCAAAGGCTTCAAGAGCGCGTGGGTGTATGCTGATATTGCCGAGCATGAATTCAGCACGCAAAAGGCCGACTTCAAAATCTTCCACTTCGCGCAGACGTGAAAGGAACATGGCTTGGCCAACGTCAGCAAGCACAAGGCCAACCTTAGTCTTGGTTGCTGGCAATTTGGACAAGTCCATTTCGCCGCCAACTTCAGCAAGAGGCAACATACCGCGATAAACACGGCCACGAGTACCGTCAACGGTGATGTCTTGGCCATCCAAAGCACGAAGGATTTCAAGGCGTTGGATACCGATAACAGCAGGGATACCAAGTTCGCGAGAGGTGATAGCTGCGTGGCTGGTGTCACCACCAACGTCAGCAAGAATAGCACCTGCAACACGCATGCCCGGAACCATGTCTGGGTCAGTACGTTCAGCGGCAAGAATTTCGCCCTTATTAATCTTGTTCAGCTCAAGAGCGGAGCGCAAGAATTTAACGCGGCCTTGGCCTGCACCACGGGAAGCACCATTACCTTCCACAATGATTTCTGCTTGGGCAGCAGCCTTAGGATCCACTTCAAGACGGCGCATGAAGATAGTGGAAGGATGGGTTTCAAACTCTTCATTCCAACGGGTTTCAGGGCGCGCTTGTACGAACCAGAGTTGCTCATTGGCGTCGATACAGAATTCCGTGTCCATAATCATGGAGCCGTATGCGCGGCTGATTTGGCGCACACCACGGGCAACACGTTCGGCCAAATTCATGGACAAAGCCCAGCGGAAGGCTTCAAGCTCTGGCACAGGAACAGTACGGGTACCGCCCTTTTCGTCGTAAACGATCTTCTTACCCTTGCTACCCATTTGGCGGATAACAACTTCGGCACCATCATCGCGTTGGAACACGTAAAATTTGTCAGGTGTAACCATGCCACCAACAACGGCTTCACCAAGGCCATAGCTTGCATCAATAGAAACAAGGTCACGGCGCGTGGTGCCACGGCAACCAGTAGCAGTATCTGCACTGAAAGCCGTACCAGAGATGACAGGATTAATCATGCGCATCATGCACACAGAAAGGGAAGTATTTTCAATGGCCCATTCTTGCTTTGCTTTAATGGCAATACTTTCATCGCCAGTAGTTTCGGCACGGTCAAGGGCATCAAGAATAGCTTCACGGCGATAGGTCATGGAGCGCAAGTTATAGGCAGATGCGCAGTCCCAATGATAGGCCTTAGCAACGCGTGCTTCGCCAACCATATTGAGGTACGTGTCTTGCAAGCCAGCAAAAGCTTTCTTACGAGAGTCTTCGCCAGCAGCAGAAGAGCGCACAGCAACAGGCACATCTTCGCCACCAGCATCCTCACAAATGGCTCGGTATGCTGAGCGAACTTCAACTTCAACAGCAGCAGGCAAGTCTACACAAAGGATACCAGCTTGCACAAGCACAGAACGCTTACGCAATTGGTCAATACCTTCAGGCGAGGTAGCAAAGCCTTCAACAACATTATTAACAAAAGTACGTAATTTAATCTGTGTGCCAGAATTAACCTTAGCTTCGGCATTGATATCCTTAGCTAAATTGCGCACAAACTTTTGTAAAAACTCAGGATCGCCATTGATCTCTGGGTCATTCCAGTCAATACGACTAAATTCTTTTTCTACGGAAGAGCGAATTAAGGACGCGTTGACCGTGGTTTCATCCAATACTTTATGGAAAGCAATAGAGGAAATAGCACGGAATTGCGGCGCATTAATATTTTCAACTTGGCTAATGAGTGCGGTATTATAGTTCTTACCACCAACGAGCAGCTCTGCATCTTCGCCAATTGCAACGATGTCTGCGCCAGTGAGGACGGTTTTGCTTGTGATTACAGCAAGCTGTTCTTCCGTCAAAGCAACTTTGATTTCAGTTACTTCTTTCTCGGCGGCTTTGGTATCGCATGCTTTTTCGACTGGTGCACTAGCAGCCTTTTCGGCCTTGCTCTGTACCATATGGTAACTCCTCCTAAAAGGGGGTGAAGTGGTCCATGGACTTTCGCCATGAGACAAAAAGATTGTAACACTCAAGCATGGTATAGGATGACATGCGATTGAGTCGCTATGCCATCCTATACCACATTGTATCATCAGTTATGCAAAAACAACTTACTACAGGCGTTCGCCGCAATAAGGACAGAATTCAATACCGTCAAGTATGATATCATGACAACAAGCAGGATTTAAGCATGTACGTGGGATTGGGCAAAGCTCTACAATAAGCTCGCCAGCACGCACAGGAATCATCTGCTTATTTTCTTTGTAGTCAGCAGACTTCACAACTCTTTTCACCATAGCTTCCATAGGGGCAAGCACAGCTTTCTCTTGCTTCATGATGGAGATATTGAAAAGTTCTTCGCCAGCATTCACAATGTCGCCAGGGGCAACATAGGTCACCCACAAGTCGCCATTGCTTACAGCAGCAACGTGCATTGGATTGGCAGGGTCTGCCATCTCAACACCCTTCATATCCGTTTGCTTGCCCTTGGTAACCTGAACATCATGGCTCATGATTTCAGAGTCGAGGCTATAACGCACCGTGCTGTAGCCAGCATCGTTAGGTTTACGGATACTCAGAATAGCAAGGTGGTGTGGCTTACCATTGCTGTCTACAAAATTCAACTCCTCTCCGGCACGCAATCCTTCAAACCAGACGAATAAAGGCAAATTATTTGGATCACCAAATTCGCCACGCTGTTGAATGGTCTTAATAGCATCGCCAGGGTGGTTGAGGTACATGACCAATTCTTCGTCAGTAGGCTTACGGCGCATGATATCCATAAAGCCTTGTTCTTCCTTGGCAAAGTCCATATCTGGCAAGGTTTCAAGAGGCGAATTTTCGGTGCGATTTGCAATGGCTTTGCGCCAATCAGCACCAAAGGCGCTCTTGTATACCCAGTCAGCTGGGAAGCCCAAAGGCAAGCGACCAAATTTACCAAGGAGCAAGTCGCGGAATGCATCGTTGCAGTCTTGGTAGATGGCGAGGCGTGGATCTTCTGCATCACCAGTCACATTAGCTTCAGAACTCGTCGCATGCTCAAGCACTTGCAAGAGATAGCGAACTTCTTCCTCACCGCCACGACGGTATGCACCAGTCACAGCAAGGAATGCCGTATTCCATGTGATTTGCGAACCAGGTGTAACGTCGTGATAACGCACAACTTTACGCGTACCCGCAAGGAATTTCAGCATGTAAGGCAGAAGGTGGATATAACCTTGGTTCAATGCACCAGCCTGTGAAGACGATGTAGCGCCGCCAGGCATGTGGTGTTCCACAACATCATAGTCGATGCCTTGGAAATACGGTGCACAGTAGCGGTCATAGTATGGCATGACTTGCTTGAGCACGAAGTTGCAATCGCGAATCATGTCTTTGTTCAAATTAGTGCGCAGGCCAAGTTCATCTTCCATGTACGCGGCAGTGGACAAGATTTCACCTTGACCATACCAACGCACAGCAGAACCGATGCTTGTATCAATAATATGAGCACCAGCTTTAGCCGCAGCACCAACGGATGGAACAAAGAGGCCATCGGTAAAGTGACGATGGTAATGCAGAACCAGAGATGGCCAACGCTTACGCAAGGCGGAAACAAGTTCGTTCATGAAGCGTGGAGGACATGTGCCAGCCATATCTTTAAGGCCAAGGATAACGTGCTTGGCCACAGCGTCAGTACCCATGCCAGCCACGTCAGCACACATGCGCAAAATGTTTTCCGTCACTAAAATATAGTGAGGCACGTCAAAGCCCTTAGCCCATGACAAGGACAAGCAAGGCTCGAACACAACATCCTTACGGCTCAGGGCGACTTCTGCGAATGGGCGCATATTGTCCACATGGTTCAAGAAGTCGAAGCAGCGGATGACTTGGTAATCATCGCAAATATGCTCGCCAGTGAGGCGCATCAAATTGCGTGGCTGTGGCTTGTAGCCAAGGACATTGGTGGAGCGAATAAGAATTTGCTTCAAGGTCTTTGGTGCAAAGCGGTTCCAAGCTTTTGCTTCTGTGAACGGATACGTCATGTTCGCAAGCATAGCCACGTGGAAGTGTGCGCCGCCGCCATTTTCCAAGGAGAAGAAGTTGCAATTGTCAAGGTATGGAGCCATGAGCGCATCTTCTGCAAGGCGGAAACGGTTACCACTATTGGACTGGGTATTGTCGCGAGCTGTGGTATCGGTGAAGTGCACGTATCCAGAGTCACGCAAGAAATCCAGCAACGCGACGCGGTCACCATGTGGGTATGGCGATGCGGTGCGTGCAATTTGCGGTGTTATGGGTGGCAAAACCATGTCATAGCGTGGCATGGTTGGTGTTTGCGCTGTACGGTATTCGCCGAGCTGGATGAATGGGTTGTGACCACGAGCGGAAATTTCTGCTACCAAGCGAGCAAGGCGTTCGCTTTCTGGTGCGAGGTCCGTGTAGCACATGAGTTCTGGTGCATGGGCGATGAAGTTTGTGTCGAACTTACCTTGTCTGAACAAGGGGTGACGCACAACTTGCTTGAAGAATGGGATGGTGGTCTTGAGGCCGCCAATCATGTATTCGGACAAGCAACGTTCCATGATACCCAGCGTCTTTGTCCAGTCATTACCATAGGTAATGAGCAAGGATGCTGCGGAGTCATAGTTTGGTGGGAAGTCGTAGCCAGCACAGATATTGGAGTCCAGACGAACACCAGGGCCACCTGGGGACAGGTAACGCACTACAAGGCCAGAGTTTGGCGAGAATTGGGCTTGTGGGTCTTCGCAGTTAATACGGCACTGCATAGCAAAGTGCACAGGCTTGGTATTTTCTTCTGAAAGGCGCAATTCAGCACCAAAGGCAACAGCGATTTGCTCTTCCACAAGGTCGATACCGTAGCGGCTTTCTGTGATACCGTGTTCCACCTGCAAACGCGTATTGACTTCAATCATATACGGTTCGCCATCTTCGGTCACGAGAAATTCAACCGTAGCGAGGGAGTGGTAGCCAACTTCCTTTATGAGCTTGCGCGCATAGCCTTTCAGCTCTTCGCGAAGTTCAGGAGTAAGGCCTGCCCATGGGGATGGTGTGATTTCCACAAGCTTTTGGTGGTTACGCTGAACCGAGCAGTCACGTTCGTCAAATGCAAAGACATTGCCATACATGTCAGCAATGACCTGAATTTCGATGTGACGCACTTTGTCGAGATATTTTTCAACGAAAAGGCGTGGGTTACCAAAAGAAGCTTGGGCCATGGTAGAAGCTTTAAAGAACGCGTCTTCAAGCTCTTCTTCATTGTGGATAGCAAAGATACCACGACCACCACCGCCGCCTTCAGCTTTCAGCATGATAGGCAAGCCAATTTCTTTAATAAGCTTACGTGCGGTTGGAATATCAACAGCGCCCTCAGAACCTGGAACCACAGGAACACCGAGGCGATGAGCGAGGCTACGAGCTTGAACTTTATTGCCAAGCAAATTCATGGCTTCCGCTGTGGAGCCAATAAAAATAAGACCAGCTTCACGGCACTTTTGTGGGAAGTGGTCATCTTCGGAGGCAAAGCCCCAACCTGGGTGGATGGCTACAATGCCGCGTTGCTTAGCAAGGGCAATGATGCGGTCAATGTCAAGATATGCTCTTGGATCGCTACCAAGCAAAAGCAATTCTTGCGCTGCGGAAGCGGCAGGAGAAGTTTTGTCAACGTCCGTAGCTGTCATGACAGCTATACCATCAAATCGTTCACGAATGGAGCGACAAATACGCCGTCCAGGAATACCACGGTTGGCAACAAGAATAGCCTTGCCGCGTATCTCTTCCATCACTTGATCAAACGTTTTATTGGCCATGTATTCCTCGGCGTCTTTGACTCTGCGGCATAAACTGCCCTTGTGATACGCAAATTGCGCCGTGGCATAAGGCATGCCACCCGTGTACGCAGCCACTTTTGTTCAAACAAAAGAGTTGGGTGCTAACCTTAACCACGCGGTAAAAAAGTAGTACAACGAATATGTTTCTAAAAATCAAGAAACGCACATAACTACTTAGTATTCCAAAACAATACTACCTGAATCGAGAATTTTTTCTACACCGTTATGGATGACTTTAAGGCCACCACACGGCGCAATCCCAACGATAGTACCATTTTTTATATCACTATTTCCGCCGTGAACGACGATATTTTGATGACGCCACGCGAGATATTTTTCCATACATTGCGGAAACCTAGCTCCATTTTCGTCATGGACTTGCTTGCCATACCAGAAACGGCCCATATTCACAAGACTGCAAAATAAGGTCAATGGTGTGGCAAAATGAAAGCCTTCATCGCGCAAACAGGTTGCTGCCATGGCGTGATCCTCACGCAAAGCGCTTTCATGGGGTGCGCTGAAAACATTGATACCAATGCCAGCAAGCAAAACACCGCCCCGCTCTTCCAGCAAAATGCCGCCAACTTTTTTTCCTTTAAGGATGATATCGTTGGGCCATTTCAGCTCAATAGGAATGCGTATGGTGCTCAATGCCTCAGCAAGCATGCTGCCCACAACCAAGGCGGCATAGCCTTCGGTCATGGGAAATTCTAGCGGCAAACGCCATGCTGCATACAGATTACCACAAGGAGATGACCAGTCGCGGCGCAATTGGCCACGGCCTTCGCTTTGACTTGTGACCATGACAGCGTCCCATGGTTCAAGCTTTCCTTGGCGCGCCAAATCATGGGCCACATCGAGGCTCGATTTAGCATCACCATAAAGGTAGAAGCGTGGTGAGCGTTCAGCGGCTGGTTCGGCTTTTGGGTCACCAGCTAGGTCACCAGTTGTGTCACCAGTTGGGCCACCAGTTGGATCAGCGACAGGTGCTGCTTGTGGTTTAGTGTCTGCTTGCGCAACGAGACTTTGCTGTGCTGTGCCATCTCGGCTTTCCTCTTCCATAAACGGGTATTGTTTATAGAGAGCTGAAGCGATGAGCGGATCTTGTCGCCAACCATCAAGGCTAGCCAGATAGGCCGCTGTGACTAATGGGCGTCCAGCTTCGGTATAATGGATGTCCATACACGGTGCACCTGTTGGAACGCCGTTTTTGTCGACCAAAGGTGCAGAAGCTTCACATTCTACAAAATTGGCATCATCAGATTCAAAAACAAGAGTTGGTGGCAAAAGCATGCAAAACCTCACACAAGCAGAATGATGTACAGCATCATATTATATTGGCTAGGTGTTCAGTATAGCTCGAAATTGACAGTCATGCAAGACTTCTATCAATTTTGTCGTTTGTGATTTTTGGAACATGCTAGAGGAGATTTGTGGTTGGGCTCGACGCCGCAAGGTCGCTGTGGTGAAAGTGGGTTAGTAACGCCAAGTTGGTTCAGACGCCGCAAGGTCGCTGCGCTCCCAGCAGCTGACGACGTGGGTACTCCCTCCGTCACTATCTACTATCCGTAGCACTC
>JAWXUA010000093.1:0-11849 GCA_044433065.1 Pseudomonadota bacterium | reverse complement strand
CCCCAGACCCCCTCCCTCTTTCAAAGACTTTTATTTGCGGAGAAAGTAAGGGGCTTTAATGAAAATTTGCGGCGCATGGGGGATGGTTCACCCCAAGAAAGTATATTCACCAGATTGGGAACGATAACGCACAGTTAGGTGGCGTTGATTGCCCAGTCGGATGGATTGAGAGGGCGTTCCTGCTGATTGGATTGGTGGAAAGAATTAATTGGCACCTGAGCAACGCCATATTGGTTCAGACGCCGCAATGACGTACGACGCCGCAAGGTCGCTACGCTCCCAGCGGCTGGCGACGTGGTACTCCCTCCGTCACTGCCTAGAATCCGTAAGACTCACTTCGTTCGCCTAACGGCTTCTATGTCAGCGCCACCTCCCTCCCAGAGGGAGGCAAGGAAGAAAAAGGCAGGGAACCATATACATCGTCACCTGTACTATAAAAAAAAGTTCACTGTTACCCAAAGTTCTCCATAATATCTAAATGGAAATTCGTTATTACCCGAAATTATAGGTGATTTTCCTGTATCTTATCCGATAGGGCAGGACCTCTTACCTGCCTCCCTCTGGGAGGCAGGTGGCAGTTTGTTAGTAGCTGTCTGCGAGTCCGCGCCAGCGGGGGAGCAGTACAGATACTACAAACTGACGGAGGGAGTACCACGTCGCCAGCCGCTGGGAGCGTAGCGAACCTTGCGGCGTCGGGACCAACTTCGAATGCCAACAGCACCCTCCCCCAGCATAATCAATTACCCAACCATCGCAACAGCCGCTGCGGCAACATCTTCCATGGTCGCTGAGGCATCAACGATGCGGTAGCGCTCTGCATGGAGTACGGCCCAAGTGAGGTAGCCTTCGCGGATGCGCGTATGGAAGGCGATGCTTTCGGCCTCAAAGCGACCTTCAGCTGTGTGGATGCCTTCGCGGATATTTCGGGCTAGAGCGCGGTTCAGGCCAAGCTCAGGATTGAGGTCAAAGAGCAGAGTTCGGTCAGGCCAAAGCCCTGCTACAGCAACGTCGTTGAGCTGCTGCAGGAGCAAGGGATCAAGACCGCGGCCATAGCCTTGGTAGACTACGGTAGAGTCGGCGTAGCGGTCACTGATGACGATGTGCCCAGCTTCAAGGGCTGGCTTAATGACTTGGGCCACATGCTGTGCTCTGTCGGCGAGGTAGAGAAAAAGCTCTGCTTCCTTGGTGATGTCGGTGTTGGCGAGGTCAAGGAGGATGGCACGCAACGTGGTGCCTAGGCGGCTGCCACCTGGTTCGCGTGTCACGGTTACGGTACGGCCTTGGGCCTCAAAATGCGCCACAAGGGCTTTGAGTGCTGTACTTTTGCCGCTACCTTCTATGCCTTCAAGAGTAATGAACATGGCTCAAGTCCTGTATTTTCGATGGCCTAAGGTTTAGAATAAGAGCGCTTGCTCGAGCTCACTGGTACGCTTACGGCCTGTGGAGCTTGTAGGCGATGTGGGTGTGCGCTCTGGTTGATAGATGAAGCGTTGCAACATAGTTTGATATGGCGACCAACCCGACTCCCCTTCTGGCATGGAGCGGAAAAGGGCCTGCATTTGTTCCATTTTTGCATCAATGTTATCGGCATAGTGCAAAATCATGGCTTCCACAGTCTTTGGTCTTTTGGGCGATCCAAATTCATATTCACCGTGGTGGCTGAGCATAAGGTGCTTGAAATGCAGGACAAGTGCTGGCTCGAGACCAGATTTACTGAGATGCGGCGTGATATGCTCAAGGCCCATGTGGATATGCCCAAGCAGTCGGCCTTCATCTGTATAATCATTGGCAAGACCGCCTGTCAGTTCCCAAATTTTGCCAATGTCGTGGAACATAGCGCCAGCGGTCAAGACTTGGCGGTCGAGCTTTGGGTAATGATCTGCAAGCTTTTGGCATAGTTGCGTCACGGACAACATATGCTCCACAAGACCACCCACAAAGGCATGGTGCATGGCCTTTGCCGCAGGACAAAGTAGTAATCTCGGACGGATAGCCTCATCACGCAAGACCGACAAAGCAAATTTACGCCATGGCTTATGGGTGAAGACCTCTGTGCACAGAGCTTCGAGCTCCAACAGCATTTCCTCAGCAGGTCGAGCACTGGCTGGCAAAAATTGTGACAAGTCAAGGCGTGACAATTCCATGTCAGTCAAGACGTGTAAACGTTCAATATGAATGTCGATTTTCTCGCGATAGGTGCTAGCCTTGCCTTCCACGTGCACAATCTGCCCTGCCGCAAGCTCCAAATAATGTTGACTTGCAGGGTACCAAATTTTTGCATCAAGACTGCCTGTGGCATCGCGCAATTCCAAACGCCAAAAAGGCTTCCCGTTCTTTGCTTGCATCATGCTTGCTGAAGAAATCAAGAAAACATCATACACTTCATCATTGGCCGCTATATCGATAATGGATTGTCTTTTTTCCATGGTACTCATTTTATATACTTTTTTTATCATCATACTCATAAAAGAGCGCATGAAAAAAACAAATACTCATACGCACAATGTCTCTCTTTACGCTACACGTAAACGCCATGCTGTGCAAGCCCTATCCTTATATATAGGCCCTATGCCTTTCGACATCTATAGGCCCTCAAGAGCTTATGATTTTTCCCAGCTCCCCTCTTCCATGCCATTAGAAGCCCTTTATCTTCGGAAAATAGTGTGCTATTGTCCTTGCGCTCTCATTGGTGTTGCTCATTTTTAAGGCACTTTTTTAAAAGAAAATGCCTCCATATTCGCAGCACTCCATCATAAACAAAGACCCCATAAATGCCTCCATTGACTCTTTTTGGTGGCTATGTTCCATACCATATATTAATGCTGATATTCAGCAAAGTTAGGAGTTTCCTATGCCATTGACTGGACCAAAAGAAATGTTTGCACGGGCCTACCGTGAAGGCTACGCCGTTGGCGCCTTCAACGTGAACAACATGGAAATCATTCAAGGCATTATGCAGGCTGCTGTGGAAGAAAGCTCGCCAGTCATCCTGCAAATTTCTGCTGGCGCTCGTAAATACGCTGGCCAAGGTTACATCATTAAGCTCATCGAAGCTGCTCTGCTTGAAAACGATATTCCTGTAGCTCTGCACCTCGACCACGGCCAAGATTTCGACATCTGCAAAGCGTGCATCGATGGTGGTTTCACCTCTGTCATGTACGACGGCTCCCACCATTCCTTTGAAAAAAACATCGAAATCACCAAGCAAGTTGTTGAATACGCTCACTCCAAAGGCGTATGGGTTGAAGCTGAACTCGGTCAGCTCGCTGGCGTTGAAGACGAAGTCTCCGTCGAAAAATCCGTCTACACCGACCCAGACCAAGCTGTTGAATTTGTTGAGCGCACTGGTTGCGACTCCCTCGCCATCGCTATCGGTACAAGCCATGGTGCATACAAGTTCACTGGTGAAGCAAAGCTCGACTTTGACCGCCTCGAAACCATTTCTAAGCTCCTCCCAGACTACCCTATCGTGCTCCACGGTGCATCCAGCGTACCACAAGAATTCGTGACCATGGCCAATGAATTTGGTGGCAATGTAGCCGGTGCTAAAGGCGTTCCCGAAGACCTCCTCCGCAAAGCCGCAACCATGGGCGTATGCAAAATCAATATCGACACCGACATCCGTCTCGCCATGACCGCCCACGTGCGCAAATACCTCATGGAAAATCCTGCTGACTTTGACCCACGCGGCTACCTCAAGCCTGCTCGCCAAGCCGTTAAGGACATGGTTCAGCATAAAATCCGCAACGTGCTCGGTTCGTCAAATAAGATTTAAGGGAGAGGGGCTTTGTCCCTTCCGCCACATAAAAGTTAAAGGACATATCATGGCTATTAAAATTGGTATGAACGGCTTTGGCCGCATTGGTCGTTATTTGGTTCGTCTTTTGGCTGACGATGCAGAATTGCAGATTGCCGCCATCAATGCGCGCGCTGACAATGCATCTCTTGCGCATTTGCTTAAATATGACTCCACCCACGGTACCTTTGCTGGCGAAATCAGCCACGACGAAAACGGCATCATCGTTAACGGTCGTCACATCACCGTGACCCGTGAAAAAACAGGTGAATGGCGTTGGGGTGAGCTTGGTATCGACATTGCCGTTGAAACCACAGGTTCCATCAAGGACCGTGCAGGTCTTGCCAAGCACATTGAATGTGGCGCCAAGAAAAGCATCATCTCCGCCCCTGGTAAAGACGCTGACGTGACCATCGTCATGGGCGTTAACCAAGACGATTACGATGCTGCCAAGCACGACGTCATCTCCGCAGCTTCCTGCACCACCAACTGTCTTGCCCCTGCCGCCAAGACCATTGACCAAGCTATTGGCATCCGTCACGGCCTCATGACCACGGTGCACTCCTACACCATGAGCCAGCGTATTCTCGACGGTTCCCACAAGGACCTCCGCCGCGCTCGTTCTGCCGCAGTCTCCATGATTCCCACCACAACTGGTGCCGCCAAAGCCACAGCCCTCGTTTACCCTCCTGTAAAGGGTAAGCTCGATGGCATGGCTATCCGCGTTCCAACCCCAAATGTCTCCCTCGTTGACCTCACCTGTGAGCTCAGCCGACCAACCACCAAAGAAGAAGTTAACGAACTGCTCAAAGCAGCCGCTCAAGGCCCTATGCTCGGTAACCTCGGTTACTGTGATGAGCCACTCGTCTCCGTTGACTTCCTCGGCTCTACCTGCGGTGGTGTTGTTGACTCTCTCTGTACCTCCGTCATCGATGACACCATGCTTAAGCTCATCGTTTGGTACGATAACGAAACAGGTTTCACAAACCAACTCGTGCGCCTTATCCGCATGGTTGGGGATAAGATTTAGTTAGCTGGTGGGAAGGGAGACCTTTGAAAAGGTTTCCCTTCCCACCATCCCTTCTAAACTTTTTATTTGTGGATGGAAGTACGGTTTTTTAAAGGCACTCGCGGCCACATCTGGTGGCGCGTAGCCTGTGGCTTCGATTGGTGGAATACGTAAAGCGTAGTTTGTTTGATGCAGTGATTAAGGCCTAGCGTGCTTAATGAGATATGCTCTCTTTATGTGTTGATGACGACACATAGGGAGATTTTTTTATTGTTGATGATTTCCTACCTACCTCTCCCATCCTCTCCCATCTTCTCCCCTTTCATAGTCCCCCCCAGAACATCATGCGGAGCCATACGGACTAAGCCCAAAGATAAAACTACACGACCACGACACTCTCCATCGTTAAAACTTTCCCCCCAGCTCGTCCAACACCCAAACCTAACAAGCAACAAAACTTACGGCCAAACCGCCTGCGGATGTTTCTTTGAACTTGGCATTCATATCGTGTCCGATTTCGGCCATGGCTGAGATGACGCTATCGAGGGAGACGAGGTGATGGTGTGGGTCTTCGCAGCTTGCGATGAGGCAGGCGTTATAGGCTTTGATGGCTCCAACGGCATTGCGTTCGATGCAGGGTATTTGGACATAGCCACCGACAGGATCACAGGTGAGACCGAGGTGGTGCTCGAGAGCGATTTCTGCAGCATTGGCGACGATGGGGATGGCGTAACCACGGGCATGGGCCAGCATGGCAGCAGCCATGGATGAGGCGACACCCACTTCACCTTGGCAGCCGACTTCGGCACCGGCGATGCCAGCGTTGTGCTTGGCAAGAAACCCAACAGCAGCGGAGGCAAGAACACCTTCACGCATAGCTCGGTCACCGATGTTCAGGTCATGACGCATAGCCCAGAGGATGGCTGGCATGACACCAGCAGCACCGCACGTTGGAGCTGTGACGATGACACCACCATCGGCATTCTCTTCGGAGACTGCAAAAGCGTAGGCATTGAGGCGGCAAAGGAACGTGTCGAGAGCTGAGGGTAAGGACTTAGCGCGCGAGGCAAGGGCTGCGGCTTTGCGGTTGAGACCGAGTGAACCGGGGAGAATACCAGTCTTGGAAAGGCCACGCTCAACACTGGCTTCCATACTGTCAATGACGGATTGCAGTCGCTTGATGATGCTGGGCCGTGAATCACCTGTGATGGCACCCTCATTGCGCAAAATAATTTCGTGGAGCGAAAAACCAGTTTCAAGAGCTATGGCTTGGAGCTCGCCCATGGATGCATAATGGTGTAAAGGTAGGCCACGCTCTTCTGCTTGCCAACCCTTCCACTGGATAAACCCACCGCCTACAGAGTAGTATTCACGGGAAAAAAGGATAGAGTCTGTGCTGGAACTTGCGTCAGATGGTGCTGCCAACAATTCTATAATGAGCGTATTACTGTACGGCTTATCATGAACAATTTCAGCATGTTCCACAGTGTTCATGGCAAGAGGAAGCGGCGCAGCACAAGGCATGACGAACATGGTTTCCATGCGGCCTGTCTCTATGTCGGTGAGCAGATGTGGCGGACAATCACAGGGCTGTTGACCAAGAAGCCCTGCAATGATGGCGCGGTCCGTGCCGTGGCCTTCGCCTGTGGCACTGAGCGAACCCAGCAGGCGCACACGAACACGACAAGCAGCCTTTTGCACGTCAGCTGGTAAATCTTGGCAACACTGCCAAAAATTATAGGCTGCTTTCATGGGCCCGATGGTGTGCGAGCTTGAAGGCCCAGGTCCAATTTCAAACATATCAAAAACCGAAATGCGGATGCTTGTGGTGGTCAGTGGCTGCATGATGTCCCCCATGTATAGCAAAAAGAAAGTATGACGTGATAAAAATAGTCAATAACGCTAGCTATATGGCAAGCTTCGCTTCAAGTTGTTCGGCAAAGCTTTCGTTGGCGGTCTTGCCATCAAGGTCTGGCGTCTGGCTGTCGTGAAGCCGCACAGTGAGCGCTGTAAATGTCCGCTCAACCCGAACCTTGCCTGCTGCTGCACCCTTGATGGCTTTCACGTCTTTGGCATAGGCACACATGATTTCAGCCTGAGCATCGTGTCGCTGCCAACTCTTGACGCCCACAAGTTGCGCTGCTTCTTCAAGGGTTTGCGTGAGTATTTCGTGTTGCGCATGATCCCGTTTGATAATCAAATGCGCGCTTGGTCCATCAGCAGCATGCATCCATATATCATAAGGTTGCGCCATTTTCAGAACAGCACCATTGCCTTCGGAATTACGGCCACGCAAAAGGCGAACGCCATCAGAGCTTTGAAAAGCTTGCACGAGTTTAGCATATTTTGCGGCCACAGGAGCCTGATTTTTAGCTGAGGTCGCATTTTTAGCTGAGGTCGGATTTTTAGCTGAGGTCAGATTTTTGGTTTGCTTTTGATTTGGCAGAACTTTTTGGGTGTTCCTTTTCTGCTTATGAGCTGCCGCTTGCTGCAAAAGGCGTACGTCGTCATGTTCACCCTGCGACTCAGACCGCGAACGCGCTTCATGCATAGCGAGTGCCTCTTGCGACATGATATCCGCACGACGCTGTGCCAAAATAGCAAGCCCCCGTGCGCCACGCCGTGATTGGTGAAACATGTCTGCCATGTTTTCACGCACAGTACGCAAAGGATTGAGTTTTATGGAAAGAGTCTTGGATTGGGCATCAGCTTGGGCATCAGCTTGGGCCTCAGTTTGGGCATCAGCTTGGGCCTCAGTTTGGACCTCAGCTTGGGCCTCAGTTTGGGCATGGTATGCAGGCACAGCAATGCTCGACATTTTGGCATCAACGGGCACTTGATACAAAATACTTTGCAAAGCGACAGCATCCTCACGCAAAGCAAGCATGGTTTGCAAACGCTTTTCTTCGCCATCAAGCTTGATCAATAATCGCTGTAAACGGGCTGCTTCATTGGTAAAAGGCTTTGCGGCCACACGCTGCGCATCTTCAGAAATATCCGCAAACGCAAGCCCTTGTCCGAAAAACGTCGTGGCTTCTAACGCGTTGGTAAAATAGCGCTCGGTGTACTGCTGTGTATCTTGTGATTGCAAGGACATGGGCAATGGCCATGCAGAAAGCTTTTGCGGCACATTCTCATCTGAATACACAAAAAGAGTGCACGAAGCTTGCTCGGCCTCAGAGGTCATCGTCGTATGGTCCGCATGGGCTGCGCTATCCTTTTCCATATCAGCAAGCACATCTATGACAAGGGCCGCAGCTTCGGCAGGGTCTTCGGCGGCAAGGTGGAGCAAGGTTTTACGCAAGGCTGGTGTCATGAAGGCATAATCACGCCACAGGCTAGGTTCTGACGTATGGTGCGTACCTTGGCCTCCGTTTTGTTGTGCTTGCGTATGAACGGCATCAAAGCTTGCACGCAAGAGAGTCATATCAAAGGTACATTCATCTTGGCTTAGAACATGTTCTGTAAAATCAGATGCTAAGGTCGGTCCATGGCGCAAATCTAAAACAAGCCATGTTTCTGGATCATGATGCATGAGCAAGCCAATTTTGCGCCCAAGCCAATCATAGCGCACAGCTTTGACGCGACGACCAGCGCAATAGCGACGCAAACGCATGACCACAGCTGTTGGTTCTTGCGGTGCAGGTAATTTATGCGTTGCAAAGAAAAGTAGAGGCGATTGGCGGCCACTACGCAACATAAGAAAACGCTTTTGCCCACCAGCGTATACGGTGAACGCATGTACATCTGGCGTTGGTCGCTGGATTTTTTCCACGCGCGCACCAAGCAGAAGTGTGCGAAGAGATTGGCAGAGGCATCGAAAAGCATGTGCATCCATGAAATGCATCCTTATATTCTGAACTTCAGCCAACCGTATAGAATGGTCTAAAAAAAGCAAGTCTTATGCTTGTGGCGTGGGTTTTACGCTGAGCCTGAATGGCTTGTACGCTAAAGCCAGCAAACTGCTATGCCTCCGCCGCTCCTTCAGCCCGCCAGCCCGTCACGCCGCCACGCCGTTAGCCGTCAGGCCGTCAGCCATTCCTCCATAAAAAAATCCCCCCAAGCAAAAAGCTCAGGGGACATGACTAGCTACCGCGAAGGTGTTCGTCTTCTTCTTGTTTACTTTTACAGTTGATGCAAAGTTTGGTCACAGGGCGAGCTTTAAGTCGCGCCACGGAAATCTCCTCACCACAGTCATCGCATACACCGTAGGTGCCTTCTTCCATACGCTGAAGAGCACCGCGGATTTTCTTAATCAAACGACGTTCACGGTCACGGATACGCAAAGTAAAAGCGCGATCGGTTTCAGCTGTAGCACGGTCAGCTGGGTCTGCAAAAATTTCGTTATTGTCCGTCAGCTCTTCGAGGGTTGAGTCGCCTTTTTGCTGGGCTTCCTCCAACATACCCGTAAGCAGTTCGTGGAAATATTCAATATCTTTCTGTTCCATCGGAAACTCCTTCCCCACATGAGGGGGTGATGTGCCCTTTGAATTAGTTTAGTTCTTTGTATTCTTCAACTAAGGCAACTCCGCATAAAACATCGTGGCCCAGTAGTAAAGTATCAATTGCGTATTTTGGTAATTTTTTTCATTTATGACAAAAAAATGACAAAAAAACACCAAACGTGAGGCGAACGTTGTTGGTCACCATCACGGTACAGGCTTAGAGGGATCTTTTGGTGGTGGAAAAGTCTTTGTGTAAAAGGCAGGCTTGGTGCTGGATGTATGCCTTTTATCGGCCTTTTTATCGGCCTTTTTATCGGCCTTTTTATCGGCCTTTTATCGGCCTTTTATCGGCCGAGATGCTCTTGTGCACGCTCAAGCAGCGCTTCATACTCATGTAACCACTGCAAACTTTTCACAGCATACTCATATTGCTCAAGGACTAAGCTGGCCTTCACTGCAGTTCTATGGTCATACATAAACGTATATGGATATAGCAGTGTTGCTGTAATACCACATGTTAATGTTTGTATATAGCCACCAACAACAGCTAGGTCATCTCGTTCACTACGTACATAGATACGATAAGATCTTCTTTCATCTCTTGTCAAGCTTTGCAATGCTTCTATAAAAGCTTCTTCGCCTTGTTCTGCACGTATTGCTTCTAATTTTGCACCTACATCAGAGTTTTCAATGCGGTCAACAGCTTTATCAAGAAGTATTGTAGATTGTATATAGTAGCTAGTTATATCAGCGCAAGCATCTGTTAAACTTCTATCATGAAAATGTACATATCGTGGTTCAGGCCGTGAACCTTGAAACTCTTCCCATGAAGCTTCACGGCTGAGGCCAGAGCTATACATAGAACCACCCCACGGCGCACACCCAGAACACAACACACTCACAACGCAAACAATGCAGACAAAGTAGCGTGAAATATTCATGGATAACATGCGGAATTCTCCCAAGTATAAAGAAAAGTGTGTCGTATTCATGCACTAATAAGCCACAATAATAGTATTGTAGACCCAAAAAATGTTTAGATGAGTATACAAGTAGCCCTATGCGTTGGCAAGGAAATTTATGTTCACTTTACACTTCGACAAGTCATGATCGCTTACTCCGACAGTACCATGTAGACGGGCCTCTTTCCTCCTCTCGTATCAAATACCCTTTGCGATGCTTGCCTTTGTTTTAATTGTCCACAAAAATACTGCAATATGAAGACCTTGCCAATAACGGCTTAAACAGCTATGAAGACTGCGGCCCCATGGCCATCATCACTCTAAAAAAAGGTTTCAACAATGGAACAAATGCCACCTTGCCCACAATGTCAATGTGAATATGTCTATCCCGATGGTGAAATGCTCATCTGCCCAGAGTGCAGCCACGAATTTAAGGCTGGCGAAAGCAACGAACGCGTATACAAAGACGCTAACGGCAATATTTTACAAGATGGCGACACTGTCATCATCATCCAAGACCTTAAGGTTAAAGGTGCCTCTGGCATCAAAAAAGGCACTAAAGTTAAGGGTATCAAGCTGATTGAACCTGAAGACGGTGTGCACGATATTTCCTGTAAAATCGCTGGCTTTGGGTCTATGTACTTGAAGACCTCTGTGGTCAAAAAGGCCTAGATTAGACACCCACATACGCACATAAAAAGCTCTCCTTACACTGTAGGTTGAGCTTTTTTTACGCTTAGAGTATATATAGCTCATGCCTACTTGATAGAGTACGCTTATTTTTTTGTTATAAAGGATTATATATGCAAACTATTTATGCAAAAGACAAAAATATAGAGTATATTGATACGCAAGCTAAAGTATATACTGGTGATACACAGATAGTATTGCCTGTTGTTCCCTTAGCAGGAACGCCCATTAACATTATTTTATTTGATAGCTTTGGTCAAATGAAGCTTATTCAAGACACAGCAAAAGAAGCTGTTAAACATTTTACAAAACCAGACTATATTGTATGCCCTGAAGCTAAAAGTATTCCCGTTGCACAAGAGATGGCAAGACTGTGGGATATTGATTATTTTGTATTGCGTAAATCCAAAAAGCTTTATATGCAAGACCCAAAAAGCATCGATACAAAGTCCATAACAACGCTTGCAACACAGCAGTTATGGTATGATGCATCCACTATTCATGTACTACAAAATAAAAATATCATGATTTTTGATGACGTCATATCCAGTGGCGGTACAATTGCGTCGGTGCTCGCCTTTGCAAAAGACTGTTCATTGTGCATATCGAGCATTGCTTCCATATTCCTTGAAGGCCATAGTCCCTACGTTGCAGACTTGAAAGCAAGCTATACTCTTGAACATTTAGGATTTTTGCCCATCATTGAATAATTGGCCTGTCTAGTGATCGAGTGGCCGACCGCTTGGCTATTTGGGTGATTGGCTGCTTGGCTATTTGGGTGGTCGACCGCTTGGTTAGTTGAGTGGTCGGCCGCTTGACTATTTGAGGGCTCTCCATCAAAGACAGGGGCAAGTAAAAAAGAAGAGGCGCACCAGCTCGAAAACTGATACGCCATACGGACACCCATTTCCGACCAAAGAAGGAGACGTCCGATGGAGAGTATTGTA
>JAWXUA010000092.1:0-11868 GCA_044433065.1 Pseudomonadota bacterium | reverse complement strand
CCCCCAGACCCCCTCCCTCTTTCAAAGCTTTTTATTTGCGATGCAATATCTCCCTCCGTATGTCGTTTTCGGCGCATGGAGGGATTTTTTGTGCGAAAAAGGGCGGGCTGGGCAATAACCTTTGTGGACTTGACATGTAATACTCAGTGCTATACTTTAGTAGAAAAATAATTTCACCTATGAAAGAATATCAAAGTAAGTTGTCCGCTATAATTCATTCTACTATGGAAGATTTACACGGTATAGGCGTTGTCAAAAGGCAAACCCTGCGTAAATATGATGAACTATGCTTAAAAACGGTTGAGCCATTGAGTGCGGATGAAATCAAGCAAATACGAGAAAAGGAAATGGTTTCTCAGCCTGTTTTTGCAAAATATCTTAATGTGTCCAAAGGGATTATATCTGCTTGGGAGCGTGGCGTTAAAAAACCAAGTGGTCCTGCGCTTAAGCTTCTTACCATGGTAAAAGAAAGAGGGCTTGAAACACTTTTATAGTACGGGTGCTATGCTCGTTTTCCCCTTCCTTTCTAAACTTTTTATTTGCGATGCAATATATCCCTCCGTATGTCGTTTTCGGCGCATGGAGGGATTTTTTTTGTTGTAATTTGCTCTCGCGAAATTGAGTTTGGCAGGTCAATATGATAGTATTTATCTAGAAAACACTGTGAGAGCTCAGTTTTTTAGAGGAAAACAAAATTTTTTCGATGTAATTTTTAAAAAAATTTTTTCTTTTGGTAGCATTCTCTCTCTCTCTCTCTCTCTCTCTCTCTCTCTCTCTCTTTCTTATTGTAGGATTACAGAAGATTTTTTTTTGATTTTACATGAAATATATAAATATTTGCTTGAAGCTAAATTTTTAATACAAGTTTTTTTTGTATTATTTTTTTGTACATCATAGAGTTGTGTGCGGTAAGGCAAAAAATGTATGAAAAGAGCTCACGCCTGTTCATGGTATTACATTCTCGTCAAGTATATCTTCATGAGGCTTCCCAAAAAAAGAAATGCAGTAGATAGTGTAAAATGCATAAAGTGTACATTATATTCTGAACGTGCTATATATGTGATATCTTTTTGTAAAGATTTCTAAATAATTTAAATTTTTGGAGAAAAATCATGACTATGACCAAGAATGCTGTGGGCAATTTGATTGCTCGTTACAAAACTGTTTTGCAAAATTGTTCTTTGATGAATGTCTTTGGTTCTTTGGCTCTTGCTGGTGCTGTTGTGCTTGGTGGTGCGAGTGGTGCGTTGGCGGAGAGTGATAGCACTAGCTATGTTGATACAGAATATGCTGATAACACTACTGCTACAAGTGGTGCAGCTTTTTATAACCAAGAAACCATTTCTTTTGATGGTTGTACCTTTACTAATAACAGTGCTACACAGTATGGTGGTGCTATTTTTAATGTAGCGGATAGCGGTAAAATCACAACGCTTAACGCTGATTTCATTGGTAACAGTGCTTCCCAAGGTGGCGCAATTCTCAATCAGTCTGGTGCTGCAATTACTTCCATCAACGGTACTTTTGATAGCAACGTTGCAAGCTACCTCGGTGGTGCTATTTCAAACTTCGGTACCATCGGCACAATTGAGGGTAGTTTTACCAATAATGACGGTGGCCAACGTGGTGGTGCCATTTATAATGATGGAACTGGTACGATTACGACGATTACTGCGAGCTTTGACGGCAACTTCTCGCGTTATGCAGGTGGTGCTATTTACCAGAATGGTGGAACTATAGGGACCATTACAGGTTCTTCTTTTGAAAATAATAGTTCTGGCACTTCTGGTGGTGCTATTGCTGCTAACTCCGCAATTACCCTTATTACAGAATCAAGTTTTACTGCAAATACTGCGGATGCCAATGGCGGCGCTATCGACTTGAACGGTAGCTATGGTGAGGGCGATGACTATAAGGGGATCACGAACTCAACCTTCACAGGTAACATTGCTGGTGGCGATGGCGGTGCTATCTATAGTGCCCGTGAATTAAGCCTTGCAAGTGTTACTTTTGATAGCAATAAAGCTACAAACGGTGGCGCGCTTGGCATAACTGCGACGAGAGCAACTACTATTGCTGACGCCACTTTTACAAATAATACTGCTTCTGAGAATGGTGGTGCCATTTATAATACGGCCAGCACCATCACCTTCTCTGGCGAAAACACCTTCAGCGGCAACATGGCCGGCGGTGTTCTCAACGACATTTACAACGACGGCATCATCAACGTTTCTGGCAATATGACCCTTGACGGTGGCATCACTGGCACAGGTACCACAAACTTCCTTGCAGGTTCTACCCTCACCGTTGGTGAAAATACGACTTTGGAGCAAACTACCATCACCGTTGAATCTGGTGCTAGCCTCGTAGTTGCTGGTGACTTCACAGTGGATAATATAACGATTAGCGGAACCGCTTGGGGTTGGGATGGTTCTGCCTATGACTCCACCTCCGAAACCCTCTCCACAATCTCCGATGTCTTGGTCATCACTGATGTAACCAACACCGAAAGCACCTACATCGTAACCACAGGTGCGGCTAGCTCCGACGTTATTGCCGACGCTTTGGGCTCCAGTACTTCGTCCTCTACGGTTGCTCTTGTTGAGGCAGCACTCAACAACCAATCTGCTAACGCAGCCGCTACGGCCTTCATTGTAGCCGCAGCACAAGAAGACAATGGTGGCACCATCATCGAAGGCGCAGCTAAGCTCGCCGCAACTGGCGCTGTTGTTCCTGGTCTTGGTTCTGTCAACGCAGCAGCCGGTTCGAACATGGGCGCCCGTACCACCATCGCTCCACAAGCTAAGGCATCTGCCGCTGCGGATAGCTCCAACTGGCTTGCTATGAATGGCGACGGCGCAATCTTGCCAACTGCTGATGGCGGCAACATGGCTCAAGGCTTCGGCATCTGGTTCATGCCAATGTACAACCATACCTCCGCTGACGGCTTCAAGTCCGGCTCCAACAGCTATGGCTACGACACCGACATCGTGGGCGCAACCCTTGGTGCAGACTACACCTTTGCTGGTGATTTCCGCCTCGGCCTTGCCTTTAACGTTGGTTCCGGTAGCTCTTCCAGCACCGGTGACTTCGCCACCACCGAAAATGATTTCGACTACGTTGGCATCAGCGTGTACGGCGCTAAGCACTTTGATGCACTGGGCCTTTCCTTCGACATGGGCTACACCATGAGCGAAAATGACATGGTTCAAGATGCCACTGGCGGCGACCTCTACGGCACTGCTGACGCGGCTTTGTTCACCATTGGTGCTAAGGCTGAATACCTCATTCCGCTTGATAGCTTCAATGTGACTCCATACGCCGGCATCCGCTTCAACTACTACGACGTTGACGCCTACGACACCAAGCAAAATGGCGACGCCTTGTTCAGCACGGCTAGCGGCGACAACACCGTGTGGGAAATCCCTGTGGGCGTAACCTTCGACACCACCACCAAAGTCGGCTCTTGGGACATCACTCCAAGCCTCGGTCTTGGTGTGAAGTTTGCCATGGGCGACCTCGATGCTGACCAAGAAGTGAGCATTGCTGGCGTTGCTGATAGCTATGTCTTGTCCTCTGAAGTTGCTGACGAAGTCACCTTCCAAGGTGCGCTTGGCCTCGGCTTCGCTAAGGACGCTTGCAATGTAAGCCTCAACTACACCCTTGACCTTTCCGAAAACGTGGAAAGCCATGGTGTTAGTGTGAACTTGCGTTACGAATTCTAAGATTAGTTGATTGCATGATTATGGGGGAGGGCTTCGGTCCTTCCCCGTTTGATGATGATTGTGTGGGAATAGTAACGCCATAGTTGGTTCCGACGCCGCAAGGTCGCTGCGTTCTCAGCGACTAGTACATGCCACCTCCCTCCCGGAGGGAGGCGAGTAAGACTTCCTTCCTGTTGTTCAGAGATTCTGTGTGTCAACCTAAAGATTTTTCTGTCGCTAACATGTTAGGATTTTATGGAGAATTTTGGATAACAGCAGACGTCTATTTGTGATATGGATGTCGTTGTCCGCTCTCCTTGCCTTTTTCTTTCTCGCCTCCTTCTGGGAGGGTGGTGGCATGTACTAGCCGCCAAGAACGCAGTGAGCCTTACGGATAGTAGGCCAATGATGATGACACTAAGCTCGCCAATGAAATAAAAAAAGCGCCCCGTGAATGCATCACAGGGCGCTTTTTTACGTATTTTTTACTACAAAACTATTGCTTTGGCGTGAGCAAGTAAGTGTAGCTCTCTACAACATGACGCAAAACGTCATCACTAGGCTGAAGGAATTGGAAGTGGATGGCGCGCACAAGACCGACCATGGTGCCGATGAGCATTTTTGTGGTGTCTTCTGTGTGCAGGTCTTGGCGGATGGTGCCGTTAGCTTGACCTTCACGGATGGCTATAACAATGTAGCCGCCCAAGTAGTCGTAGATTTCCTTGATGGCCATGAGCACAGTGTCGTTGCGCTCGCCGTAACGCGTTGGCGCATCGCGGAAAATGAGGCCAAATTCCATGCGGTTCTTGAGTACGAAGACGTAGAATGACTTGATGATGGAAATGACTTTTTCAACGCTGGTGTCTGGGGCACGAACTTCGAGATACTTTTCAATATCAGTAATGAGCTGGTCCCGAACATTGTTGATAAGTGTCAAAAATATTTCATCTTTGGTCTTAAAATGGCGGAAAATAGTGCCCTCAGCAACATTGGCTTCTTTGGCCAAAAGGCTGGTTGGGGTATTGCTGAAACCGCGCTCAGCAAAAAGACGGGCTGCTGTGGTCAAAATAAGATTTTTTTTCATAATAGTCCTCGTTTCATAGTAATCAAATGGCTAATGGAGATAGGCGTATTTTTTTGGACAATTTAGGCCTTTGCCATACCTGCATTGGACATCGCGCGTACTCGCGTTTGCGAACGGTGCTTATGCACCAAGAAAGCGTGATATGCAAGTATGAATATGCCCCTTTTAAAAAAAAATGTATCACGGTTTATCCGTGGAGTGTCAACTCAGATAGAAATAGTGTTACCTTAGTTTTTTGTCAAGGTGAGAAAAGAATATAATATAAAAAAATGGCATGGCGATCGTATCACCATGCCATTATTTGTATGAGATAGAAAAACCATGTAAAGATAGACCTGATCAGCCACGGCCTATACGGGATGCCTTATATCCGGTGGGCTCCGCTGAGGCCGGATGTGCGCAGAGCACTGATGGTCCTGTGTACTACATTTTCCATGTCAGCATAGAGTTCGCGGGCCGCTCCAAGGTCGTTGGCTTGAGCCGCGCGCTCTACACAGCGGGCATGGCGTTCTAGTGCGCGTAAGCCGAGCACTTCGGCACTGTCGGCGATGCGGCCCGATGATGCACGCATGGAGTGCACGTCATCTTGCTCATAGGCTGTATTCGCTTCTGCTAAGGCGTGCTCTAACTCGGTGATGAGTTTGGGCACAAAGTCCTTTTGCGAACTATGGCGTAAGATGGTGGCTGCTGGTTTGATGGTTGCGGCAATTTCGTTGACGCTTTGGACGATGGAGACAAAGCGTGGTCCTTGCTCAATTGGGGTGCTTTGGGCGGCATTTTCTGCCTCATAAGGCGTTGCAGGCCCAGCTGTTGATCCAGTTGTTGATTCAGGCGCTGGCCTAGCTGTTGATCCAGCTGTTGGCTCAGCTGTTGCTATGACGGACTTTGTGTCGTCATAGGGATTTGTCGTCACCATACCACCATCCGGCACATGGGTCGTATCCGGATGCTGTTCGTGGTCCGTCGAGCCTGTATTCTGTGTCGTTTGGCTGTTGCCCTCAAGGGTCTTCTCAAAGACTTCGCGCAATTTACGAAGCGGTGGCAGGCTTTTGCCCTTAATGAGCAAAGGTGGTGGCTCGCTTATACTCTTGCACACAGTGAGCAGAGCTGCTGTGGCGCGAGCTACTGCGCTAGGTTTCTGGTTTTCGTCGCTGATGTCTTGTTCTGTATCAGCATATTCGTCATTAGTATAATCGTCATCGCTATATTCGTCATTGCTATATTTATTATTGCTGTATTCGTTTGGAATATATGCGTCTGGACCATGGGCGTCTGGACCAGACACGTTTGGGGCATCAACAACGGTATTGCCGCGGTCGATTTTCTTGGTGTCAGCGATAGGGCTAGGCTGTTCAGTGTACTCATGCTGTACGCTGATGGCATCGCTCAGCTCAATGATAGGTGCTATAGGTTCGGGTGCAATATATTCATTGTATACAGGCACTTCGGGCTTCTGTACTTCGGCCCTAACCGCTTCAGGCACAAACACTTCAGGCGCAAACACTTTTAGTTCAGCCGCTTCAGGCACAAATACTTCTGGTTCAGACACTTCAGGTTCAGCCGCTTCAGGCACGTATATCTCTTGCGCATGAACTGCTTGCGTGCCCGTAGTAGCGTCACTACGTGTAGGCTCTTGCAAGCTTGGCGGTGCCATCATGGAGTTGAGTTCAACTGGAGCAAGGTTTTCTTGTGCAGGTACAAAGTCTTCGTGTGCAGGTATAAAGTCTTCGTATGTAGGTGCGCAAGGCTCGTCTTGGAAATCAGTGACAGGTGGCACGTCGCCCTGTTCGCGCTCAAGTTTAGCCTCGCGCTGTAGCATGGCCTCATATTCAGCATCAGGATCAAGCGGCTTTGTGGGCACCTTGTACAGGCGCAACACTTCAGTGCCCACAGTAATTTCTTCAACATAGACTTCATTGCCACGCTCTAATGGCGCTGGAGCTTGCGCAGCATGTTTGGTCTCAGCATGTTGGAGTTGCTTGGCTTCAGGATCTTTGTCGCTTGGTGATTGGATCGCATGAGCATCGCTTTTCACCGCACGCGGTGCACTTACTTCGCTCTCCACATCGTTATAGACAAAGCCTAGACCTTGCTCATGGGGCGATGCATCCTGAATGTCGCGTGTTGAATACTCAATATTTTCAGTGATTTGAGATTGTAACTCGACTTCATGACTAGGTGCAAATTCAGCAGGCTTTGCACATGGACGCGGTTGGCTTACCTGTGGCTCAAAGTCCACATCGTCATAGGTGCTTGGCGCATTCGCGGAAGACGACTGCATAGGCTTGTCGTCGTGCGTATACGAGTCCTTAGCGTCGCGTATTTGCGTTTGGCTTATGCTTTCTGTAGCGGCACTGGTTTTGATGGCTGGTGTGGCCTGAGCAACTGGTGTGCTTGGGGTCACATCTTTGGTAGGGCTGCCAAAAAGATCAGTGAAGAGAACTGGGTCTAGATTCTGCATGGAAGATGAGACACTAGACTTACAACTCTTTAAGTAATCATCATAAATACGAAGGGTTATGTCTTCTGCTTTACTTGTGGGTACTTGAGGACACGATGCTGCTTCTGGTGTCTCGTCTTCTGTTGCGGCGGAGAGTGCTGGGGATAGAGTCTCTACAGGCGCAATGGTCTCCACAGGAGCGACTGGAGTAACGGGCGCGACTGGAGTAACGGGAGCAAGAGGTTCTACAGGCGCAACAGGAGTCACGGGGTCCATAGAATATGTAGGCGTAACAGATGCGCTTGGTTTTTCCGTATGGTTTACTTCGTTTATGTTGATTGTCTCACTAGTAAGCTCGGCAACTTCAGCGACTTGGGCGTCTTCAGTAACTTTTGTAACTTCAGTAACTTGGGCGACTTCAGTAACTTTTGTAACTTCAGCAACTTGGGCAACCGCACTATCTACAGCTTCCTGTGGTATGGCTGGTGCTGTGAGAAGCTCCATGGCTTCAGTAAGCGTCGAGCTAATCAAGTCTGGCGTGAGTGCGTGATTTTCATCGACAGTGGCAGCTTCCAAAGTAGCATCAAGAGCTTGAGCTGCTTCAGGTTGGCTAAGATCTGGCTGTTCTGCATTCAACGGCATGACCACAATGGGCGCTAGCAAGGCTGCTTGAGCACATAAACCGCTACGGGTTACAGGCTTTAAGAGCGTTTGTGTACATCCCATGTGCAAGAGCGCATCGGCTTGGGCTTCGTCGCGCACCAGTGCAAGGAACGGTACTGCGGCTACGTCATGCTCTGCTTCATACTGACGAATAGTTTCAATGATTTTAGCTATTTCACCTTCCATCATGTCGCTATCAAGGATGATGAGGTCGGCACCGTTGCTGGTGTATTTTCCCATCACATCGAGACTAGATAACGCTTCGTCGGCGTAATAGGCTGTGTCTTCAAGGTAAAAAGCCAAAAGTTGTCGGTTACTTGTGGCTGGTGCGCCAATGATAATGCGCTTATGTTTATGAGGCGTAGAAGAGTTTACATTGCCATGCGAGTCGCGCTTTGCTCGAGAGATATCGTCGCGGCTAGCTGGGGCATTGTCGCTATGAATAGCAAGAAAACGTGTGGAAAAAGAGATCGTTGTGCCGTGGAGGCCACTGTCAATGGACAGTGAACCGCCAGTGCTTGTGGCTAGCTCCCATGCCTGCATGAGGGCAGAGGCTTTGCGCTTATCAGGTGGTCCACCTGCGCCAGTATCTGTAATGGTAAAGAGCAGGTGTCCTGGGTTCGTGCTTTCAGGAACGCGCCGCGCAGATAAATAGACAGAGCCGCTATCCGTGGCATCCACAGCACTTTCCATGAGCACCCGTAACGTTGTGCGCAATCTATCGGCATCCCCTTGATATGTTGGGACTAAATGTGGCGCCATGAACCATGATAAGGCAATATTTTTGGCATCGCTTTGCGCACATACATTGTCATGTGCTTCGCGCAAACAACGCTGCAGGTGGAATATGGTGGAGTTCTGCTCAGCAGGCAAAGAATAGGTTGCACGGCGAAATTCTTCGCCCACGAGGTCCAATTGCTTGCTCGCAGTGTTCACTTCGTCGCATAGCTTTTGGGTGTCGGGATGCAAAGAACATTTTTGCAACGCTTCCATGTTTTTGCGTAAGGTTTCAAGAGGATAGCGCATGGCTTCCTCTGCGCGGACTAGAGTGTGCAGGTCATCTTGTGTTAGTGGACCACGAAGGCTTGAGGCCAAAGTGCCCGATGGTGCAGCTTCGTGTACGACTACAGTGCTGTCAGCGCTGGTATCGTGTGCTTTTTCAGGCGTTTGGCTGAGGCTTTCATCGTCTGTAGGGATTGCGGCAGGCGAGATTTCTTCATCAATATTATGGTGCTCAGCCTCAGAAGTGCTATCTTCATCGCTGCACTCAAGACTACGTGCACGCTCGGGCGATATGACACGAACGGAAATAATCTGGCTGTTCATATCATCGCTTTCGTCATGAATTACAATACCCGTAGCAAGACCTTCCTCTGCAGAAAGAAGGCGCAAGCCTTCGCCCTGAAGCGGATCACTATAGTGTTCACCAGCGACCATACCTGACTTTGCGCCACCTATTTCGCTTTGCTGCGCATTGTTTCCATGCGATGCCCCATGAACATTGCCAGCCCCTGCAATCATCATCGCACACAAAGCCGTACCACATAATGGCAGGGCATTGATGAGTATGGCGGGCATGTCCATAAGCATGGCAACGCTAGCACAAAGGCCACCCAAAATTGCAGCGATGCAGCCGATCAGAAAGAGCTTTGCGCCTGAAATACCGCGGAAAACAGCCATGATGGTTGTGGGGATAAAGAGGAGGATGGCTAATGGCCACAAGGGCAAAAGTTTACCAAGCCATCCCATAGACGGCAGTAAGGGGATAATGGCAATAAGAATGCAAGGTATTGAAAGAAAACGATATTGACGGTCAAGGTCGCCATCGAGGTGCGAACCTAAGGCTGGAACATATTTAGGTGAAAAGCTTGTCCTTTGGAGCATATGCCGTGCAATATGTGGCAACAGCATTAGAGCTATGGCTGGCGCAAGGACGTGCGGCAAACCAGAAAGACCAATGCTACCATGCGGTGTGGTGGGAAGCCCTATGAGGCTTTGTAGCAATAAAGAGGCTGTAAAAAATGTCGTCCATAAACGCCATTGGCCTTTTTCTGTGAAGGCTCGTATGAGGCAAAGAGCTAAGACTGCCGCAAGCATCATGCTGATGCCAAAGTGTACTAAGTGATTATAATCATGAGTAATATCTGTGATAGTGCGCAGTTGCGGTGTAAACCATGGTTCTGGCGTACCAGCCATATGGATATAAACAGGTATGCCAATAGTTTGTATTTGCTGAAGAATTTTAGGATCGTTGAGGGCCGGTAAGGTGATGGCTTCACCATGAGGGATGCTTATTTCATGCCATGGTGTTGCTACGTTGGCTTTGCTTGCAACGCTGTCTGGAAGGTTCAGGCTTTGACTAAAATATTCTCTATTTTCAATATATTGGTTAAAATCGGGGATATAAAGTTTGACATCGGTGGCAAGTTCAGTGCCGAGCGCGATGACGTGCGTCGTACCGCTATCAGGCACAATGGACAGGCGAAGCCACGTACTGCCAGTGTCGGTCAGGTCAATGCCGTTATCTAAGGGTGTGAAGGCGTCATCATAGGATGGCGAAAAAAGCTCAAGTAAGGTTGCCATGCCACTCACATCAACCATATAGTCCATGTACGGCACAAGAGATTGCCCTGATTGGCTGTCAGTAAGCGACAAAATTGGTTTATTTTCTTTTAGATTATAATTACTTATAGGTTCAGAGCTGCTATTTGTGTCAGCATCATTGGCAATCAAGGGCTGTGCGGCCGAAAGCATGCACAGACTCATGACCAAGCATACAGCGAGCATGGTGGAGAACGATTTGCGATTGAGTTTACTGTAATGCACTGGTCGCAGTAAGCTTGTAAAAAACTGTGATATATTAGTATATTGCATAATATTTTTCATATGCACAAGGTGCGATTTTGCAAAATCTTTTATAGAAAATGAACCAAATCAACATCATAAAAACAAAGGAGGGTAATCCTATTTTGAATTACCCTCCTACTATAAACAAAAAAAGTCAAACCTGCGAGCGAAAAGGCAGGGGTACCCCTATTTAGTTTGAAGTTCCTGAATCATGTCGCGAACAAACATGCCGTTAGGAGCTTTGGCGTTGGGGTTAATGGCGAGAAGGTCTTGCCACTGTGCTAGTCCTTCTGCGTGTTTAGCCAAGTCAAAATACAGGACAATGCCACTGTTGAAGCGCGCCGTTTCGTGGGTAGGTTCAAGGCTGACAGCATGGGCAAAGGCATCAAGGGCCTTATCATGTTGTTTATTACTGCGATACATGACGCCCAAATCTGTCCAGACGTTGGCATTATTCGGCTCTAATTCCAAGGACTTAAGATAAGCGCGAATGGCTGGCTTATACTGTTGGCTGTCGAAATAGAGATGGCCAAGGTGTGTCCAGTTGGCAACATTATTGGGATCTGTGAGGAGCTGTTGTTCAAGTTCAAGAATGTGCGCGTTGAAGTCTTGGCTTGCGTTGGGGCTGGCTTGCTCTGTGGATGGCACGCTCACTTGGCGTCGCTCCGTCTCCGTCTTGGTGGCAAAAATAGTGGTGAAAAGGTTGCCAAGGAATAGGCCAATTATTAGGGACGCCACGACCGCCATATATAGAGTGCTTGAGCGAACGTAGCCAGAAGGAATACTTTCATGAGATTGTTGTGACATTATAGGACCTTATAAGGTATGTGTTTTGATTATTTGATGCAGGAGCTTCCTGATTAGTCATGCTTGTTCCTACATTTACAGGATAGTAGAGCCAAGTGCAATGGGAGAAGAGGAGATATCGGTCATGCGCGGCATTTACTTGCATATATATTGATGCAAAACAGGCAATTTAAGGAAAACATAAAAAACTTTCAAAAAAATGAAAAAAAGTGTTGACGGCGAGGCTGCTTTCCCCTAGAAGTTCTCTCCGCGCTGAGGAACAGCAGGACGAAGCGAGTCGACAACGACGGCAGGATTCTTGCTAAGTTTTTATGATTATTCAT
>JAWXUA010000091.1:0-11874 GCA_044433065.1 Pseudomonadota bacterium | reverse complement strand
CGCCTCCATAGTGCCGTTGCACGCACTATACAGGCTTTTTAGGTGGCTCAAAATTTCATGAGCGTTGGGGGGAAATGTGGATCACTTTTTCATTAGCGTTTATATTAATAGCTACTTCACAACAATTTTTGCAATGACCAACTTTAGCCAAGTACTCCGCTTGGCGTTATTTATATAAATGGGCTTCAAGGTAACCAATGCGCTAGAATGGAACCTGCTACAAAGCTGTGGAGAATGAGTTAAGCCAGTATTCTCTGACAAAGGGCCTACCACAAGCCTTGGCAGTGGGCACATGTTCAAAATTATGAATTCAACGGTGAGCATGAATCTTGGTGTACTTTTGGGTATCTATGGTGCTTTGTGGACAGCAACAGGGGGCTAGACAATAGGCCAGCGGTCTTCTTGCCCTTGGTCAAGCTGTGGATTGCATCCGCTTAGGACGTCAGGATGTTGTGCGGCGTAGATAAAACAGTAGATTTGCCAGTGTTATAGGAAGATATTGATAAAGCACTGCGCACCATGCTTTGCAATGCTGACGACTTCGGAGTGCAATGGCAGCCTTAACGTGCGGTTTTCCTCATAAGATTACGTGTTTGAACTAAATAAAGCCAGAAGCTTATGAAAATCATAAACTTCTGGCTACTGTATGTGTTTTGTGTACACCTAATGGATGCTCACGTTGCCTATAGCATATTACCCAGCATTATCTTCTTTGGCTTTTGAAGGCTTCTGATAAGGTATTATAACAGGCTTCTTTCCATCTTGTAGATGCTCTTTGTGATACGGTCCATAGGGCATATCATTCATGAGTAGGTAATTTGCTTGGCGAGCGTAGTCAATATAATCCACGATCGCCGCATTGATAGCTGTCGCAATAATGTCGACCAACAAGTTACCACTACTTGGGGTTAGATTGATAATAAGCTCTCTACTATGTTTCCAAAGGATATTTTCTGTTTTTGTTGAGCGTAATTCACAGTCAAAGCCAACAGCAAGATGTCCTCCAATAACATAGTACACCAAGTCCCACTTATTAATAGTGGTAAAGAGTACTGCATCAGCGCCAAAGTAATCATGGAATTTTGCTACAGGCAATTCATATAAAAGCTCTGTATCATAGACACCTTCAGACTTTAACAGCTCTGATGTGACAGGTATAGAAAATACATAATATCCATTTTCTGAAAAAGGCTCTGCAAGTGTTGTGCTATAATAGCCTTTAGCATCAACGGCACTTGTGATATTCATTGGCGGTAGTACAACAATAGACTTTGGTGCTTCCGTGTACATCTGTGGAAAAAGCTCTTCCTTTGGAATACTTTTGGCACAGCCAGACCCAAATGCTACAATAAGCAAGAGAAGTACGATAAAATAGCGTTGCATGTCTACTCCTCACTCTTTGTAGTGGTATCTTGAGAAAGACCTTGCTCCTCACTTATGAGGCTTGCATCTTGATTTTCTTCTAGTTCTTTAGCCTTTTCTTCTTTTTCAAGAGCAGATTGTGCATCAGCGATGAGGCGGTCCATTAAACAAGCGGACTCTGGGAATTTTGCTTTTTCAAGAGAATATTGTGCAATAGCCTCTTTATAGTTGCCATTTTGCATGAGCATAAAACCGTACTCACAATAAATTCCAGGAGGTACTGCAAGCTTATGGCTGTCTGCTTCGTTGATGATTTTTTCCAACTCTGTAGTATGCTCACTAGCGGCTTGAATAGTCTGTTCTTTTACAAGAGTATAGTTCGTTTGGGAGTAGTCAGCCCAATAATACATTGGTTTCTTTTGGCAACCTGTCCCCAAGCCAACGACAAGCAAGAGTGTAAGAGCTAGGTATTTACACCTCATGGTACGTAAATCTCCTTAACTTCTTGGCTTCCTAAAAGCACAGTTCGATTAACGACTTCAATACCGTCTCTGTTTACACTAATATGGTGTTTCCCTGAAGGTACTGCGTAATGTTTAGGTGACACTTTCTTTTCTTGGCTATATTTTTTTTCAAGAAGTAAGAATGGAGCACCACCATCAATAGAAGCCATTGCACCGCGTGTGTTGCCAGTAAAAGAAAACCATGCCGTATCATCGCCTTGTCGAACGCCACTATGCCCAGAGCAACCGATTATAGAGGCTGTAATCAATAAGGCCATGAGTAAAAATGATAGAGATTTGAAATACTTCATAACTATTCCTCTATTCTGTAACGATGAGTTTTGAGAGATCCACACCGTTTAGTGAACCAGATTCTAAATGGCAAAAAGAAACTTCGTCTTCAGGTGTGCTACCAACTGAATGCAGTACGCGTAAGGTAGCGATTTGCGTACTTGGTAGGGTAATCATCGTATTGGTTTGTGGATTGTTCACCTTCTTACCTTCCACTTCTATAGAGAATACATCTCCACCTTTGATGCCTTGAGCTGCACCACCACTAATAATATAGTATCCATCTTCATAAGCAAGGACATAGCTTTGCCATGGCTTATTCATGAGATTTTCAATGATATTTGAAGCAAGGTTCGTAATTGCAGCGGTAAGAGCTTTATCATTGATGCTTGAATCATAGCCTACGCGACTGCCCATGCCGAGTACTTGACCAGACTCCGAAAAAGCCTCCCCTCTTCCTTCTTCTGAATATATAATCTGCCCTGTACGCACATCTATGAGACGGATAACAACACCAGCGTTAGCCGTCTGCATTTTGCTACGGCTAAACAAGCCAACACTACCTGTCTCTGTTCTCCCAAATTCAGTGACAGAACCAACAATAAGATAGTCTGCCATATTTTTAAGAGGAGACACATTACCAATGCTCAATTCTTTTTGAATTTTTCCAAGCTCAATGCGCTCAAGCAAAATAAACTTGTCTGTTTCCATAAGTTTATTGGCTAAAATATCTTGGGCTTGTTTACCAACACGGTCTTGATTAGCGTCAAGGAAAACACTTTGTGCTTGGCGTGTTTCATTCGTAAAACGAGCGATGGCAACCTTACGTTTTAAGCCCTGATACTTTTCTTGCTGTTGCGCCTCTATGGCGGGGCTAACAGACGGATTAGACATGGCTTCTGTAGAGACAGTAGGCTTGTTAACCGTGGCGCAAGCAGCTAACGACATACAACAAAAACTAAAAAGTAGAATTTTCACTGTCCTATACATAAAATCTCCCTATAGTAAAAATATACAGCATCTGGTTGTCCAAAAAATAGATTTTTGACTCCTTATTCAATAGTATTACAAAGGGTATAAAGCTGTGTCAATGCCTTTTATATGCTTGATAGGACTCGCTGTGAACCTGCTACAGACTTGTGGAGAATCAGTTAGGCCAGTATCCTCTAAAATTATCGAGGATGCCTTAGCGGATGAATTTAAACTCGAATCGTAAGACTTACAGTGTTGATTTGGGCCTCGATATTGTTGATATGGTAATTGTCATTGAAAAGGCTTTTAATTTAAATTGCCTGACCGTCCATGCTTGCCAACATTCACACTCTTGGGGATGCCGAATTGCAATATAAAGAGAGCAGGGCGCTTAGAGTGGGAACACGTTGTACTCGCTGAAAACTTTGGCCAGACATTTGAGGAGTGGAGAGAAGGGCATCCGCTTTGCGTGGATAATAAGGGCAAGGCGTTCAAAGGGCGTAACTGCACAGAAAAGGTCAACGAGGAATACCGCTTCATGCAGGCCGACATGTACAACCTTTACCCTGCTATTGGTGCGGTCAATGCCATGCGGTCCAACTATAATTTCACTATGTTACCACATGCTAGCTCGAGTTTTGGGCAATGCCTCATGAAAATAGACGACCGCAAAGCCGAGCCGCCCGTCGCATGTCATGGTAAAATCGCTCGAGCCTATTTTTATATGGAGTCAGCGTATCCACGCTACAGCATGAGTAGTAGTCAGCGCAAATTGATGAACGCGTGAAATACCATGTATCCCGTCACAGACGATGAGTGCGTCCGAACTAGGCGCATTGAAGATTTGCAGGGTAATGAGGATTTTGTGCTGAAGCAGCAATGTATTGAAGCTGCCCTGTGGTGAGTCCAATACATTGCGGTAAACGCGCCTGAATAGACGAAATGATGCGGTCTAGCGCAAAACTAAAGGCCATGAGTTTGCATATAGGGGGTTGCTCTACGATGCAAAATCCTGCGCCTTAAAGGTAGCATAACCTTCATAGGCATAGCTGGCGTCGATACCCTTTAAGTAAATCTCACGCGAATTGATGTCTGAGGTTAACGCGCCTTGTAGAAGAACCTTAATTTCCAAGTCTTTTATGGGCTACGCTCCATGGCGGCAAGATAATCATCTTTGGAAATCAGGCTCCAATCAATGACCTTGGCTAGCTCTTTCTTGAAAATACAATCAAGCCAAATGCGGCCACTGCGCCCATTACCCTCTCTGAAAGGATGGGCAACGTTCATTTCAACATATTTCTGAATAATCTCCTCAAAAGTCGATTGCGGCATCTTTTCAATTTCGCCTAATGCGGCCTCCAAATACATTGCCGACGCAAAGCGAAATCCCCCTTTGGAGATATTTTCTGTACGCATAACACCTGCAAAGTCATAGATTTCCTTAAAAAGAAAATGGTGAATTGCAGAAAGACTCGCAAAAGTTCCTGTCTGCAAGCTATCAAGAAAGCTTGTTTCGTACATCAAAACAGCATTCCTCTTGCCCAGCTCCTCTTCTTTGCAGGCTAGCTCCGCGGCATTGGTGATGTTCAGTTTGTTTCCTATCATGGTTTCCTTAATCCTAAAGTATCTCTATTATACTCAATTCTTGTATTTCAACGAACGTATCCGCGCCATAAGAAAGTGAATACATGTGCTGCAAAGTATAAAGCAAATGAATACACTTATTGCACCTTCAAGTTCATATTTAGGAAATACAGGATCTAAACTAAGATTAAAAGGGTTAAGCCAAAAATTCTCTGTTGCAAAAGTAGTACCTGCAGAAATATATGCACACCATTTGTTTGTTGTAAGTATATTAACTAAAATAATGCCGATAAATACTATAGGAATTGGTATGAGATAATACATTTCTATCGTATTACATGCCACAATATTGGTGATACATCCAATAATGAACGCCAGCAATAAGTCAATGGGAAGCGAATAGACTTTATGCTTCATACTTTATTCCATGCTGTAGTTTGATCGATTGTGATAGGCTACAGCTTGCTTAATCAGCTCCATAGTATAGGGCACATCATCCATTGTATTAATACCGACTTCAACGCCACCATTACCCCATCGGCCTAACTTCGAGGCATCTTTAGCCACGTTTCTTGGATCATCAAGAGCTTCAAAAGGCATATTAAGTGAAATACGCAGCTTAGCCTTTTGCGGAACAATATCCACAATGTTCGTTTTTATTTTATACGCAATATAGAGTTTTAAGATTTCTTTATGCAGGCCATCATCAAGCCCCAATATTTCTTGGCGCAAGTGCTGAAACAGTTCGCGCATGGGGCCAGAATACGCATGCGGATGATCTTCCAAAGTATATGTTGCTCCATTTTTTTGTGGCGCAAAGTTAGCAAGCTCTACTTCATCCATGAACGGAAGCGGCCAAATTTTCACAGCTTCATGAGCAAGCATGGTGGCGCGATGACGAATAGCCGTCTCATTCCACTGTTCGACTTCAGATAGAGAGCTGTTTAAGCTAAAAATACTTTCTTTATAACCCTTTGCATCATCACGTTTCGCCGCAAAAGGTCTATTTCCATACTCAGGATTATAACCCGTTAAAGTAAGATTACCTGCTGTATGTACGCATTTCGCATGAATACCTTGCCAATCTTCGCCAAGCTCTTTTTGCCATGCCTCTGTCATGGTTTGCGGCATGATATGTTCAATGGTGCACGTAGAAAGGTCCGCTTGCTCCTTGCCGCTTAAATGACGCTCAAGCTTGCAGAGAAAATAGTGTGCAATTTTAGACTTATAGATATTCCGCGTAAGAAGTGCGTTCGTAAACTCATCATCGCGCGGAAAACGTCGCTTGTCTTTTAAGAGCAAAAAAGCCGCCTTGACGCTGGCAACGTAGTCCACAGAGTCCACCTTATTCAATGTTGCTTGGCGTAAAATATTCGTAAATGTTTTGTCCAGGCTATTTGGCGGCAGTTCGCAAATGGCACGACGGAATACATAGTTTTCCACCATGGATGCAATTTCTACAAAGTCTTTTTCTCTAATGATTTGAGCCTCATAGTCTTCATATACTTTCAAAAGAAATGGCCACGCGACTTGGACGAGTAGGGCGATATGCACAAAAATAGGACGCAAGGTGGCACTTGGTTCATGGCCCAAGGCAAGGCGTGTGTAGCGGCTTGCCGTCTTGTGGATATCCTTCACCGTTGGCGCAATGTTTTCGCGCTGCACGCGGCCTTTGAATGTTTCATATATCAAAGCCATGGTGGGTGTCTGCCCTGCACGTAAACTCAAGTAATCACGCATGAAAAAGTCAAAATAGTTTTGGTACGCCTCTTGGCCAAAGTCATTCTCCATGGGCCACCAATAGCCTTCATAAAGTTGCTTTTGCTCTCCTTGTGGTAAGCCCATGAGCAAATAATTACGGATTAAATCGGCTTGGCTCAGGCGCAACCCCGTAGAGTTAAGACTCTCAAAAATCAGTTGCGGATTATCTTTGCCCATTTCAAGAGCAATATCCACCACAAGCAAGCGATTGAGGCCATCTAAAATGGTGCCAAAGTCTTTAGTTTTAGCAATGGCGTCTTTAAAAAATCGGAAATTTTCTGTAATGCGTACAGAAGACGTTGCAGGAAGAGGAAGTTGGTCAAGTAAAGCGCACAACGTTTCTTTATCAGTCTTTGAAAGTAGGAGCTTATACCGTGTATTGCCTGTTTCAACTTCATTTCGCAAATAATAATGCCGTAGATGTTTTGGCATAGACGATTCGCGTTCACTATAATCGTCTGGTAAATGACGCGCCAGTGCTTCGAGTAAAAGCATCATGGTCGTCAAACGTTGTTGTCCATCAATAACCATCTTAGGTGCTGGGTTTGTTGCCGTGCCCTTTGCTTCTTCAATATAGACAATGGATCCAATAAAATGGCTTTGCTCTGTGCGTCCAGCGTCTATAATATCTTTCCAGAACTGTTTGCACTGCTCGATTTTCCAACTATATGGGCGTTGGTATACAGGGATAGCAAATTGCTTCACGGCACTGAGTAAGCCAAGAATTGTGGTGGATGATGCCTGCATATGGTTCTCCCTAGTATTTCATTGCCGAACGTTTTCTTTTTTTAACTACGCGGTACTTTTGTGTGGGGCTACGCGGTGCATCGGGTTCAGTGCGTTCTATAAGTTTCTTGTCGAGAGCGAAGTTTATCACTTTTGTACGGAAACTCTTTACGTCCTTGTATTCCATAGCTTCCATAAGTTCTTTAAGACTATATTCTTTGCCTTGCAATACTGTAAGAAGCTTTTCAATATAAGGCGGGAATTGTGTAGTCTTCTTATGTACAGGACTGCTTAAAACAACATTATCAGATGTGTTTAATGAATTTTCAAATTCACACAAGGCATCATGAAGAGCTTGCAACATAAATTCAACAAAAGAAGTCGCTTCTCCTTGGGCGTCACATTGTCCTAGCACTTCATAATAAGTATTTTGGCGCATGCGTACTATGGTTTCTACAGGAATATAGGCCCACAAAGGATTCCATTTACTGAGTATGAGCGTTTGCCAAAGACGCCCCATGCGGCCATTACCATCTAAAAATGGGTGCAAAAACTCAAATTCATAATGAAATACACAGCTTACAACGAGAGGATGTTCTTCTGTGGTTTGGAGCCAGTGCAAAAGTTTTTCCATATGCTGACGTAGCAAATGAGCTGGCGGTGCCATGTGCACAACACGACCATCCTGAAAGACGCCAACCCCTGAAGTGCGCAATAGCCCAGCATTACTCACTAAATCATGCATCAAAATTTTATGTGCCGTGAGTAAATCAGAGAGAAGGTGAGGCTTCCATTGCTGTAAGGACTCATACGCTGCAACGGCACCACGCACCTCTTGGATATCGCGAGGTGGCCCCATAACGATCTTTCCATCCATGATGGCTGTCACTTGCTCTAGACTTAAGGTGTTATTTTCAATGGCTAGTGAAGCATGAATGGTACGAATATGATTAGTGCGCCGCAGTTGCGGAGACATACTTTCTGTAGAGCATGAACTCGCCAGTAACAGTGGAGAAAGAGGAGTAAGGCGTTCACAAATGGCCGCAACAAGCTTTAGGATGTTGGTGGTAATGGTGTATGGAGGATATTTTTGTGTCATATGGGCTACACTCTTTGCGTTTTAATAATGCGAAACTGTACGTCATTTTATTCGTAAAATATAGCTTATTCAGGTATATAAAAATTTTTTTGCCCCTAAGTAATCCCCTAAGTAAAGCCCTAAGCAAACTCCAAGTAAGCCTCGACAGTACGCGTGCAAAGTGGGTAGGGGGCTTTGCTCATTTTCGTATTCACAAGTTGACTAGCCCATCAAAGCCCATTGACTATAGCTATTATATGAACTATTATTTACAAAAAAATGGAGTTAATAGCTATTATGTTAGATGTTAATCTTCTTACTGCTACAGAGATGCAAGCCCAGATAGCTACGCGTGCCAAAGAAGCACGCCTGCATTGCAATATGAGCCAGCAAGAGCTCGCTAGCCGTAGCGGTGTGAGCCTCAGCTCTTTAAAGCGTTTTGAGCATACAACAGAAATTTCACTGCATTCGCTTTTGCAAATAGCTTTTGTCCTTGGGGAGCTTACGCCTTTTGCCGAACTGTTTCCCAAAGCTTTGCCACCTTCTCTTTTTGCTAAGAAGGTTAAAGAGCGGAAACGTAGTGGGCGTGGTCCGTCACAGATACGCTACTAGGGGTGAATGATGAAAATAGTTTCTTCATCCTTATATCCTACCATTCAATAAAAAACATTTTCATGGTTAACATTTTATAAGAACAGCTGTATAATTATATAAGAATTTCGCTAGTGCTTTTTTTAACTACGTTAAGCGCAAGCGTTGACGTACTTATCAATATTTACTATCTTTTTTGTAATACCGCTTGGTACAGCTTTTATGCCAAAGCATCATGAGGCATAGTGATATTTATCAACTATCACTATGCACTCAGTGAGCATGGCTGTTTTTTCTAGCATATTCTTTATATCCCCTAACTTCATAAAGGAAAGAAAATGGAAAAATTACATTTTGGTCCAAGTGAAAAAGAAACATTAGTGAAGTATGGAAAAGGTTTTTACGTTTACGCACTGGTTGACCCAAGGAATAATACAGTTTTTTACATTGGTAAGGGACAAGGGGATAGAGTTTTCGAACATGTCAATGGGGTTATGGGAATTCAAGATACACCAAATGTAACGGAAAAAGACGAACAAGAAAAAGTACGTATCATAAAAGAGATTTATGCTGAGGGAAAAAAGGTTCAACACTATATTTTACGTTGGAATTTAACAGAAGAGGAAGCGATTTGTATAGAAGCTGTCCTCATAGATTGCATTGCCTATAGAGACTTTACTTTGCCAAGCAATCACCAGCTCAGCAATATTGTGAGCGGACACAAGAGCCGAGAATTTGGTATTGTATCCACAAGTGACATTATACTGAAAGACACAGCAACAGAGCTTAAGCCCAGTGAAATCAAGCACGATATTTTGCTCCTGAGTATTGGGCAGCGCTACCAAAAGGGTGATGAAAGCGCATTGTATGATATTGTTCGCAAGTTTTGGAAAGTAAGCCAACAAAGAGCCAATAAAATGGAATACGTGGTGGCCATAGCTGGGCAAATCACGCGTGGTGTCTTTAAGGTTGATGAACTAGGCTGGCGATCTGCTGAAGAATACGAAGGCGAGTACTTTGAAAGAGAAAGCCTTGAAATCAATGAAGCAAAGCTTGAAAAACGACGTTTCTTTAGTGGGCACCAAGTTACTGATCCTGAAATAACAAAGCTCTATGTAGGCAAAACATTTAAAATGACACAAAATCCTGTTCGATACTTTTACAAAGACGGAACAGTTGTTGAAGAAACAGAAAATTAACATGCCCTTGGCATGTAGCTACACGTAAAGATCTCCCTTTGACTACGCTTTTGATGAAGAGCGCGGCCAAGGGGAGTTTTTTATTATTGACTCTTTTTATAATTCATTCTGAACAAGGGGGATATAACTATATTCAATAAAAAACATTTTTATGGTTAACATTTTGTATGAATGTCTGTATAATTATATAATGACTTTAATAGAATTCTTTCTAACTCTCATGAACGTAAACACTATTTTTTCATATGTATTACTAACGTAAAGGCCCAAAAAAACTGCAATACTTGATGCACAATATATATAGCAACATCAGCACAAAGGAGTTTTCCATGGAAACTGTTGAAGCCTTAGATTTGCAAAATTTGGCACATAAAGTTTTGGCTATTACGGTACAGTGCGAAGGCGGCGCAACGCAAGAACGCTACGAAGCTACGCGCGCTTTCTGGAAAGTATCTCCTGCACGAGCAAATGAAGCTGAATATATCCTCAGCGTCACACGGGGCATTGTCAAAGCTATTTACCAAGTAAACAGCGATGGTTGGCAAGCTTCTATAGAGCATAAAGGGCGCTATTATTTTGATGGCAATGAAATTATAGACCACGCCATTGTCAATCTCTACCTTGGTAAAAAGGTTGAAAGAAAAAGAGGTCAAGCAAATCCAATTCAATATCTGTATGGTGCAAGCGACACTAAGGAAGAGAATGAAGTATCTATTCCTGCTGATGCTGTTGTCATAAGCCCAAACGATAAAACGGAGATCGCTGAAGAGGAGTTTTGCGGTGATGAGTCTTTAATATCGATTGTTATTCCAAATACGGTTACAAAAATTGGTTTGGCTGCATTTTATAAATGTACCTCTCTGCAGTCTGTGTTTATTCCTGATTCAGTTATAGAGATTGATGAGGCCGCCTTTGCTGGATGTACGTCTCTACAGTCTATCGTTATTCCTCATTCGGTTACCACAATTGGTAGGTTTGCATTTCATGAATGTACTGCCTTGCAGTCTGTCATTATCCCTCATTCGGTTACAAAGATTGATGAGGGCGCATTTAGTGAGTGTTCTTCCTTGCAGTCTGTGGTTATTCCTCATTCACTTACAGAGATTAATGATGGCATATTTACTGAATGTACGTCTTTGCAGTCTATCATTATTCCTGATTCGATTACAAAGATTGGTAAAGTTGCATTTAATGAATGTACTTCCTTGCAGTCTGTCGTAATTCCCAATTCGGTTACAAAAATTGGCTATTGTGCATTTTATAAATGTATTTCCCTAAAGTCTGTGGTTATTCCTGACTCAGTTACAGAGATTGATAATGGCGCATTTGCTATATGTACGGCTCTACAGTCCGTGGTTATTCCTAGTGCAGTTACAAGAATTGGGGAATTTGCCTTCTGCAATTGTACGTCTTTAGCTATTGTAGAATTTACCCCTAAGTCTAAAGTGCCTACAGGTGAGAACGCCTTTCGCGGTTGTGAATCACTTACTTTAGATTGTAGAGAAAGTTTGAAAGAGAAGCTTGAGGGGAACAATATTTTTGCACTAGATAGTGACGGTGACGAGGACAGTGACGAGGAAGAAATGCCTTTCAACTTCGAGATTACTTTCTAGAATGTATAGCTAGAGTTTGATCCTGCAACAAAAAAGTGGAGACCAAGTTAAGCAGTTTTCCCATAAATTGTATATTCTTCAAAAGTAGCAGGACTGAGCCATCCATTGGTTGAATGCCTACGTCTGCGATTATAGTAGGCCTCAATATATTGAAACAGCGCAAGCTCGGCATGTTCCACATTTTGGAATTTTAC
>JAWXUA010000090.1:0-11976 GCA_044433065.1 Pseudomonadota bacterium | reverse complement strand
CCCCCATCCCTTTAAAAGACTTTCAATTGTGGATGCTAGTCCGCTCCCTGAAGGAAACTCATGGCCACACGGGGGGAAGAGTTTATCACAAGAAAGTTAGTCTAGTCGTCTTGGAAAGAAAACGTGTGGTTCGGTGGCTTCGATTGCCCATGCGGATATATTCGTGTTCGCTCCTACTCTGGTGTTCTGGAGTAGGAGCACTAATTTTTCTTTTTCCCAACTGGTTATATAAATATTTCATATCAAAAATATATACTACTGCCGCCTGCAACTGTCATTGTGAGGAATGACGTCCAAGATTTACATCCAAAGGCCACTCTATTTGCGGAATGACGATCTGTCCGAAGGATACAGAGAGCAAGGCTGGCAATCCATCTTCGATTTGCATACCAAGATTGAGTTCTCTCTCTTTTCCCAAACAAAAAAAGGCCTCGATTAAGGTCTCATACCCAATCGAAGCCACAGACTTCATAGCCACCATGTGGCCGCAATCTTCATTCAGCGTTTGTATTTCCATCCACAAATAAAAGTCTTTCCTGCCCGAAGGGTGCCGAAGGCACAGCCGTTAACTGCCCGAAGGGTGGGCGAAGCCCATGGCTGTTAGCGAGTCTTCGAGCTTTACAGCCACAGATAGCAACGCTGGTGAACGCAGTGAACCTTACGGATGCAGAGAGCAACGCTGAAAGGGATGGGGGTCTGTGGGAAGGGGGAAACTTTCTTCAGAAAGTGTCCCCTTCCCACAGCTAATTCCCTAATAATCCAACTATTTCAAACTGCCGGCAGCTTTCTTTTTAGCTGCGCCAGCTTGGTAGCGTTTTTGTGCAGTGAGTTCGGCCTTACGGAGGCGGATGGAGAGTGGGGTCACTTCCACGAGCTCATCTTCGCGAACGAAGTGGAGAGCGCGTTCGAGGGTCATGGGGCGAACAGGAGTGAGGATACAGGCTTCGTCCTTGCCGGAAGCACGCATGTTTGTGAGCTTCTTTTCCTTGCAAGGGTTGACGTCGATATCGTTGTCACGGTTGTGCTCACCGATAATCATGCCTTCGTAGATTGGGTCGCCTGGAACAACGAACATTTGGCCACGAGGCTCGAGGTTGAAGAGCGCGTAGGTTACGGCGGCACCAGAGCGGTCAGCTACGAGGGAACCGGTGTAGCGCGTTGGGAACTCGCCACGGTGTGGTTCGTAGCCAGAGAGCAAGGAGTTCATGATGCCTGTGCCCTTGGTGTCGGTGAGGAATTCGTCACGGTAGCCGATGAGACCACGGGAAGGCACGGAGAATTCGAGGCGTACGCGGCCTGTGCCATTGTTGACACAGTTGAGCATGCGGCCTTTGCGCAGGTTCAGCTTTTCGGTAACAACGCCCATGAAACCTTCGTCACAGTCAACGTAGAGGTGTTCGATAGGCTCCATGGTTTGGCCATTTTCCTTGTGCATGATGACCTCAGGGCGGCCAACGCACATTTCAAAGCCTTCGCGGCGCATGGTTTCGATGAGGATAACCATTTGGAATTCACCACGGCCCTTAACGATGAAGCTATCCTTGACTTCGGATTCTTCAACGCGCACAGCAACGTTGGCGAGCATTTCTTTCTTCAGGCGGTCAAGGATTTTGCGCGATTGAACGTGCTTGCCTTCGCGGCCTACGAGAGGGGAGGTATTGATACCAAAACGCATAGCAACGGTTGGCTCATCAACGCGGATACGTGGCAGGGTGCGTGGGTTATCACGTGTGCACACGGTGTCACCGATGGTGATGTCTTCGTTACCAGCGATAACAACGATTTCACCAGGGGAAGCTACGTCAATGTCACGCAATTGCAGGCCTTCGTAAGCTTGCATGCGGGTCACCTTGGCAGGCAAGTGCTCGCCGTTAGGACCAACGTAGATAAGATTGTCCTTACCAGATGCAAAACCGTGGCGCACACGGCCAACAGCCAAACGGCCGAGGAATTCAGAGTAGCTAAGGTCAGCTACGAGCATTTGGAAAGGCTCTTCTTCGTCGTATTGAGGACCAGGGATTACGTCCACAATGGTATTGAACAGCGGTGCAAGGTTGACCTTTTCGTCTTCAAGTTCATGCATAGCGACGCCATCACGGCCGACGGCGTAGAGCACTGGGAAGTCGAGTTGGTCATCGCCAGCGTCGAGGTCGATGAAGAGGTCATATACTTCATTGATAACTTCTTGGATGCGTGCGTCTTTACGGTCAATTTTGTTAATAACAACAATGACTTTGAGGCCAGCTTCAAGTGTCTTACGCAAAACAAAGCGCGTTTGTGGCAGTGGACCTTCAGAAGAGTCTACAAGCAGAATTGCGCCGTCCGCCATGGACAAAGCACGTTCAACTTCGCCACCAAAGTCGGCGTGGCCTGGTGTGTCGATGATGTTAATTTTAACGCCATTCCATGTTACAGCGCAGTTCTTCGCCGCAATGGTGATGCCGCGTTCGCGTTCAAGATCCATGCTGTCCATAACACGGTCGTCAACTTGTTGGTCGGCGCGGAAGATGCCGCTTTGACGGAACATAGCATCAACAAGTGTAGTTTTACCATGGTCAACGTGGGCGATAATGGCTACATTGCGTAGCTTTTCGTTGCGTACAATCGTGCTCAAAAGAATATCCTCGATGAAATTGGGGCTTATGCCCATGGGCTTCTATTGCCCAAAAAAAGGCCCGTATGGCCAAACGAAAAAGGCCATGATGGCCAAACAATACAAATGCAGAAAATTGGTCCAGAACCTCTATCGCACTTGCACAGAACTTGCAAGGAATACTCTGTGACTTTTTTAGGGCGTTTTGAAGGAACTGAGGGGAAGGAGGAAGCTTTCTGAAGAAAGGTTCCCTTTCCCCCAGCCAATCCAAGCCCACCTACATACGTGCAACAATTTTTGGAATAAGGCGTAGGAGCTGTTCACCACACAGCCCAGCCACGCGGATGATATCTTCGAGGGTAGCTTCTGCCATGCAGTCGGGCAGATTTTGGTTGCTGAGACTGGAGATACCAAGGATTTGCATGCCTAGGTGCTTGGCGGCGATGACTTCGTGCACTGTGGACATGCCGATGGCGTCGATGCCGAGGTTCCGGAACATGCGCGTTTCGGCAGGGGTTTCGAGCTGTGGACCGAGGACGCCGACATAGATGCCGCGCTCAAGACGGATGCCTAGGGCGGAGGCTTCTTCAAGGGCTATGGCGCGCAGCGATGCGTCATACACAGCGCTCATGTCGGGGAAACGTGGGCCCCAGTCATCATGGTTGGGTCCTACGAGGGGCGAGCGGCCCGTAAAGTTAATGTGGTCCGTGATGAGCATGAGAGAGCCCGCGTCAAACAGGGGATTGATGGAACCTGCGGCATTGGTGATGATGAGTTTTTTTGCCCCGAGAGTGGCCATGACGCGGATACCCATACAGACATCGTGGGGTTGGTAGCCTTCGTACAGGTGACTGCGGCCCTGTTGGAGCACCACGGGGATGCCTAGTGGGTTAACGTCAGCAGGAGCGGTATTTGGAGAGGCTTCATCTGAACCATATCTATAAGGATGCGGCAGGTAGCCAAAGGTCAGGCAGCCATGGTGTGAATCCACGGTTGAGTGCGGAAAATACGGGATATCTGCGTAGTCGATGGATATGGTGTTTTGCACAAGGTCCGCGAGCGTGCCAAGCCCAGTGCCAAGCACAATAGCGACCTCTGGAACAAAGTTTTCGGGCAATTGCTGGCGGATATGTTCAACGGCGATGTTGACGCGTTCGTGATTTTTCATGATATTCTAATCCTTTGAGATATAGGTATGGGAAAATATTCATGGTATTGCGCTTGCCTTAATGAATATGTCAAGACTACTTTATTTGTGCACTTTTGTGTAGTACAACATGACAAAAGAGGCAAGGTCCTTGTGCTGCTTTAACAAAATAGGCAGAAATTTCACGGTCTTGCGTTAGCATTGTACAGGTCTGTCTAGGACACGTCAAACATTGTTTACACATAAGGACTAGCACTTAGGCTTCATATAGGATACAGAAGAAGGACGCCGTGGCTTTTTGCTTGAAAAAATGGCCACGACTTTACTCCTTTTCTTTGTTTATTTTTTTAAAAATGAATGATTTCATGGCTTTGTTGCGTTCGATGCTCGCGTGCACCTTTATATATGGTGTTGACGCTGTGAGCATATGGTCGGCGCACAAAGGTTTTCTCATGGCAAACGATAAAAAACGAGGGATTTTGGTGGAGACAACTCAACATAAAGTGCTTGTGGCCAATCGAGGCGAGATTGCTACTCGCATTATCCAAGCCTGTTGTATGTTAGGGCTTGAGTTCACTTGCGTCTATACAGCAGAAGATGCCGCATCTGGCCACGTGACTCTGGCTCGCGCTTTGGGCGGTGAAAAGGGCTTGTATCGTGTGTCTTCCTATCACGATGCCAATGAAATTTTGGCTGTAGCTGATGCAGCTGGCGCAACCGCTGTGCACCCAGGCTATGGTTTTTTTGCCGAAGATTATCGCTTTGCACGCCGTGTAACACAGCGTGATCGCAAGCTTATTTTTATTGGACCATCATGGCGCGTCATCCGTGAACTTGGCGACAAGATTAATACCAAGCGCCTTGCACGAAGCCTTGGGGTGCCTACGGTACCAGGTTCGGATAAGCCTATTTATGATGAGCTCGAAGCTGAAAAGATTGCCCAAAGCTTGTTTGATTTCCAAGCACAGCAAGGCATCAAGCGTCCGCTTGTCTTAGTAAAAGCTTCGGCTGGCGGTGGCGGCATGGGCATTGAAGAGGTCTATGACATTGACCTTTTCAAGTCCGTATATCGCCGTATCCGCAACTATTCTTTGCGTCAATTCAAGGATGAGGGTGTGCTCATCGAACAGCGCATCCGCGACTTCAACCACCTTGAAGTACAAATTGTTTCCGACCGCAGTGGCCGAAATCCCGTACACTTTGGTACGCGTAACTGCTCCATTCAATCCGTTGGCCTGCAAAAACGTATTGAAATTGCACCAGGTTTTGACCCCTCATCCATCGAGTATACCTTTGATGCAGCTAAAGTTATGGACGACATCATCTTCCACTCTTTGGCCATGGCGCGCAAGGTTGGCTATGACAATGTGGGTACGTGGGAATGGATTGTGACGCGCGATGGTCGCCCATTTCTTATGGAAGTAAATACCCGTATTCAGGTTGAAAATGGCGTATCCGCGCGCATTGCCCGTGTGAAGGGTGATGAGGTTGACCTTATTGCCGAGCAAATCCGCACGGCTCTTGGTGAACCACTTGGCTACACGCAGGACGATATCACCTTTGAAGGTGTTGGCGTCGAGTACCGCATCATTGCAGAAGACCCAGACAACCGTTTTACTCCATGGGTTGGCCGCATTGACGCCTTTGGTTGGGTTGAGCGTGAATGGGCGCAGGTGCACACCCATGTGCCCACTGATGTGTCTTATGACATCCCCACAGAATTTGACCCAAACTTAGCTCTGGCTATCTTGTGGGGCAAAGATCTAGCGGAAGTGAAAGAGCGTGGTATTGATTTCCTCGACAGATTGACCCTGCAAGGGCAAAATAGTGCTGGCGATGAATTGCGCTCCAACGTGAACTTCTTGCGTAAGAATACAGCTCGAATTTTAAAATTCTAGCTTTTACGCGGCATACCACCTCTTTTGGAAAGCTATTATATGGATACAGATAAAAGAATACAGCACCTTACGGAACGCCTCGGCTATATCCGCGACATTTTCGGGGGTAAGCATAATGAAAATATTGTCCTTCTTGAAACACGTCTTTCAGAATTTAGCCAGCGCGATCGATGCGAACTTGATGAAAAAAGCTCGGGTCTTGACACGCTAGAAGACCTCTTTGGCTTTGTGGAAAATAAGCTCGAGGGCGAATTGACCGCCATGGATAAAGTTCGCATCGTACGCCATTCTCAGCGTATTTGCTTACGTGATATCCTTGAAAACGTGTATGACAATTACACGGAAATCGGCGGTCAGGACGAATACAGCATTGACCCAAGTATGCTCATTGCCAGAGCCTATATCACGCGTCGTAGCGGTAAAAAGACCTATCACCAGCCAGTTATGGTCATTGGCCAAGAAAAAGGCCATGGTGAAGAGTTCCGTAATGGCGGTTCAGTGAAACCTTGGGGTAATTCCAAGGCGCGCCATTATATGCAGGTTGCAGCCACGGAATGCATCCCTATCCACACCTATGTCTTCACACCAGGTTCGTACCCTGTGGAAGATAATCCAGGTGCGGCACAGCAGATTGCACGCAATTTGTTCCTTATGGCAGGCTTAAAAGTTCCTGTTATTTCCGTTATTTCCGAGGGCGGTTCTGGCGGTGCAGAGGCTATTGCCTTGGCCGACCGTCGACTCATGCTGTCCCACGGCTACTATTCTGTCATCTCACCAGAAGGCGGCGCAGCCATTGAAGGGCGTCTGCGTTCTGGTCAGCGTGCGACCCCAGAACTCATTGAAAAGTGTGCTCATCAATTGCGCATGACCGCGGAAGATAATCTGCGCATGGGTTATGTTGATGCTGTCATTGACGAGCCTGCTCTTGGTGCACGTCCGTATCACTTTGATTTCTTTCGCTCTTTGCGCAAAGAAGTCATCCGTGCTACTGATGAAGAAGTCTTGCGCGTTAAAGGTTTTTCGCCGTTCCGTGCTATGGAATTGCGCCGCCGTCGCAAGAACAAGGACCTTGATCTCGACAATATTTACGTACGTTGGAACTTGTCCTCTGGTGCGCAAAGCCGTCTTGTAAACCGTCGTCAGCGCAAATTCCGTAAGCTTTCGCGTACAGCATGCCAAGATAGTCGTCCATTTTCACGCAGGTTGAGTGATTTTGGTACGGAAACGTGGTGGGATATCTATTCTACCTTCAAGTATGACTTTTTCCGTAAGCATCAGCAACAACTGAACTATCTTGCTGAGGAAGTCGATGCAGAAGTGCAAGTCTTAAAAGAAAAAGTCTTGCGCCCATGGCATAAAATCACCAAGTCTTTGCCATTGCCAATTCCTGCAAAAGACGCTGAGGCCGACGCAGCCCATGAATTGACCACTCTTTCTGAATGGGATGATTCCGAACAGCGTAAGGGCGAATGGACCTATGAAAGTCCACGTGCCAAAGAAGACCGCGCCATCACCTGCCCCAATGCCGCAACCCATGGTTGTGTGGACTTATGGGCTCCAGATTTATTTGGTGAATTTGCTGGCGTTTGTACTACTTGTGGACACCATTTTCCTATGGAATATCAATGGTATGTGCACAATGTTTTCGATGAAGGTTCCTTCTTTGAATTCAATAGCGAGCTTGAAGCTGCCAACCCCTTGAATTTCGAAGGCTTTGACATCAAGCTGGACCAAGCCAAGCAAAAAACGGGCCTCAAGAGCGGTTGCGTGACTTTTGAAGCGCGTATCGAGAACACCAAAGTCGTGGTTGCCATGCTTGTGGGCACGTTCCGCGGTGGTTCCGTAGGTGCGGCTGAAGGCGAAAAGTTCATCCGTGCGGCTGAGCGCGCTAAAAAGAAACGGTATCCCTTCATCGCTTATGTGCACGGTACCGCAGGTATCCGTATCCAAGAAGGCACTAACGGCGTTATTCAGATGCCACGTTGCACTATCGCTGTACGTCAATATATTGAGGCAGGCGGCCTGTACTTAGTTCTTTATGATACCAATTCCTACGCTGGCCCAGTTGCGAGCTTCCTCGGTTGTTCGCCGTACCAGTTTGCCGTGCGCTCGTCTAATATTGGCTTTGCCGGTGCTGGTGTTATCAAGGAAACTACAGGTATGGATATCCCGCCAGATTATCACCGTGCCTACCGCGCTCTTTCACGTGGTCATATCCAAGGTATTTGGGACCGCCGAGATGCACGCGCGAACCTGAAAAAGGCCCTGCTCACCATGGGCGGACGTAACCTTTACTATCGCTAGGGCAGGATGAAATTATGTTGGATGTCTCAAAACTGTTGGAAGAAATCAAAGCTTCGCCATACGAAGAAATTGTCGTCAGAGCTCCGCACTGTGGTTTTGTGAGCTTTGGTGATTTAGTATTAGGTAAAAAAGTTTACGGTGTTTCAGGTACTTGGAAGGAAGTTCCCGGAACGGTGCTTGCAACCATCGAGCGTGAACGCAATACCAGAACCATCAATGCACCGCAAAAGGGCGAAGTCATCGCCATTGAATCTGAGCTCGAAGGGGCCTTCGTTGATGCTGGCACGCCGCTGCTCACCGTGCGCCACTTCCTGTCCAAAGAAGAGGTTTTGCGCATCATCTTGAAGAGAGCACTGCACCTCTTCCGAGCCCCTGAGCGTGCAAAATACTATTTCACCCCAGACATTGATAAAAAAATCAAAGCATCAGGTGCAAGCTCTGTCACCGTGCACGACGGCATGGAGTTGTTCATTATGTCGCGCATGAAGCGTGAGGTGACCCTCAACTACGAAGGTCCCACGGGCGTCATCTATGCTGTTTACTTTAAACCCAATGAAAACATGGACTTAGGACAGCCACTCATGGGCATTTGTCCGCCAGAACAGCTTTCGCTCATTGAAGAAGTTGTCATGCGCGTCCAGACCGAATGGGAAGAAAGGGAATAATATGGGTAGAGTGCTTCAAGTTCGTGTGTCCGCATCTACGTACCGTGACGAAGATGTCACCCGTGCATGGCCGCTTCTCACTGAGCTGGTCTGGCCAGAAGGTGCCGTCGGTCCAGAAGGTGGCGGTGTTCTGGCGCTCGTGACAACGCTTGACGGTGCGTGGAACTTTGCTGGCTGGGAAAAAGGCTTGCGAGATGCCCTTGCCCCTGATATCGCCGAACTCGTGCGCACTGCTGCTAAGCTCGAAAAGGCCTTAGCAAATTGGAAGCCTCAAGAGGCCAACACGCTCACCGATGATCTCGAATCTGTGCTCGATAGCCTTGAGCAACAGTGTAAAAAATATCAATAAATCAAAGGATTATCCATGTTAAACAAAGTTATGATTATTGGCCGCCTAGGCCAAGATCCAGAACTGCGCTATGCCCAGAACGGCACCCCCATCGCTAGTTTCAGCGTTGCCACCGACGAATCGTACAACGACCGTGAAGGCACCCGCGTTGAGCGCACCGAATGGCACCGCGTCTCTGTTTTCCAGCGTGCAGCAGAAAACTGCGCTAACTATCTCGGCAAGGGCAGCCTTGTCTATGTTGAAGGTTCACTTCAAACTCGTAAGTGGCAGGACCAAAACGGCCAAGACCGTTACACCACCGAGATCAAAGCGCAACGCGTGCAATTCCTCGACCGTCGTGGCGAAGCTGGCCAATCCAATCAGGGCGGTCAGGGCGGCTACGGTGGCCAAGCTAATCAGGGTGGCCAAGGTGGTTACGGCGGTGGATCCCCACGTCGTCAATTCAACCCTGAAGGTGGTCGCGGTCCACAAGGCCGTCCACAGCAGAACCGTAATGCCGCACCTGCCGCCGCAGCAGACGACGACATGGGTCCAGCTTTCCCATCTGAAGCCTCAGGCATGGACGATATCCCATTTTAATTAGGCTTTTTTTGAGCTGGTGGAGGGAAAAAACTTTTGAAAAAGTTTTTTCCCTCCACCAGACCCCTTCTCTTTTTCAAAACTTTCTATTTGTGGACGAAGCTCGCTACCTTGAACGTGAGTTCGCGGCCACACTGGGGGAGAAAAAAATGGGAGAGTACAGCCCAAGATTGTTTTCTCACCACAATGGGAAAGATAACGCCAAGTTATGTGGGTTCCATTCCTCAGTAGGATATATTGGTAGGGCGTACCTGCTGATTGCATGATAGAAGAAGCGGGAAGAGTAGTCAGAGGGGATAGGAAGAGTTATAGCTAGGAATTTGTGTAACCAGTCATTTTGTGGCTGGTTGTTTTTTATCTGGAGACCTGTCATTGCAAGGAGCGGCACCCTCGAATATAGCCCTGCGGCCGCGCATCCTGCGGAAGGACGTGGCAATCTATCTTCGAGCCACGTCCAAGGATCTAGTCCACATGTAATCAAGCTAAAACGTTCCACTCTACCTTCGATTGCGTAGAGGTTCATGGAGGAAGTATGCCCATTATATATAATTCATCGTATAAAGCACCAATATTGTTAAGGAACGCAGACCTACAAACCGTCTTGACCTCGAAGTTTAGGCCATACCACAAGCTCGCCGTCACACGCAAACGCCTTGAATTACCGGACGGGGATTTCATTGATGTTGATCTTCATGTATGCACGGCAGGGCAGACAGCGCAGGCAGGACAGGCAGGACAGGCAGAGAAAAGAGCCGTCATTGTGTCCCATGGCCTCGAGGGCAATTCTACGCGTCGCTATATGCTCGGCATGGCCACCGCTTGCGCAGAGCAAGGATGGGATGTCATACTCCGGAATTTCCGTGGCTGTAGCGGCGAAATGAACAGGCTTCCCCATTTTTATCATGGTGGTGAAACAGGGGATCTTGATTTTGTGGTTCGTTGGGCTGAGGCAGAGGGCTATGAGACTTTGGTCCTTATGGGCTTCAGCATGGGTGGCAACCAAACATTGAAATACTTGGGTGAAATGGGCCAAGCACAAAGTCTGGCTGCCGCGGCTCCATGCTCTCAGAACTCGGCATGCATTTTACCCCAAGCTGCGCGTACGTTGCCCGAAGCTGTGCGTACGTTACCCGAAGCTGTGCGCTGTGCCGTGACCTTTTCTGTGCCGTGCGATTTTATTAGTGGAGCACAAAAGATTGACGCCGCACGTAATGCCATGTACCTGAATTACTTTATGAAATCCCTTTGCAATAAAATCCGCCAGAAGGCCGCGCTTTTTCCCGACCAGATTGATATAACGAACCTTGATACTATGCGAACCTTTGGCGAATTTGACGCGCAGTATACGAGTCCCATGTTTGGCTTCGCTTCGGCCTTAGATTATTGGTCTCAGGCTTCGTGCAAGCCCTATCTGCCGTATATCAACATACCGACATTATTGGTAAGTTCCCTTGATGATCCGTTTCTTACGCCGCAGTGCTACCCATTCCAAGAGGCTCGAAACAGCAAACATCTTTTCCTCGAAGTGCCCCACCATGGTGGCCACGTGGGCTTTATTTCAATCAATAAAGAGAATCGCTTTTGGTCAGAAATGAGGGCCATGGAATTTGTGAACGAGGTTTTGTAGTCGGCTGATAGTTTTCATTAGTGCCGTGAGAAGGCTTCCTTTGTGTGTGGCATGGTGTATGCTTGGCTTTCTGTTTATGGAAGCTAATAGGCTAACATCTTGTTTTATAAAGGAGTTTTTTATGTCAAAGTCTGTGTTTTTGAATTTGTGTGGCGTGACGGTTGTGGCTGGTGTTTTGACTTTGAACTGTGGGCTTGGCATGGCGGCCATACTTGATAGCGTTGGGCTTGATGATGCTAAGGCTATGCAGAGTGCTTCGACTGGCTCGACTGGCTCGACTGCGTTAAGCGTTTCAAGTGCTTCAAGTATTGCGGCTGGCACGACTGGCCAGAGCACTACAGACATACAGAATGCCACGGGTGGGGCTGTCATTGATGGCGTGGGTAGTATACCTGTGGGGGCTAGTGTGCCTGATATGAAGATGCAGGAAGTGGGCACGTCACAGGCTGTGGCGACGGATGCTGGCACGGTGCAGGTTATTGAGCGGTCGTGCACCTCATGCCATACAATGGCTCCTGTTTGTGCGGCTATTGGCAAGAAGGACGGATCACAGTGGGCTGTGACTGTGCAGAAAATGGTTACTCTTGGCGCTGATTTAGGGCCGAGCGAACAGGCTGCTGTGACGGGATACCTAGCTGGACAGGCTCCGAATTCTGCGCCGCTCTGTAAGTAGACAACTCTCTCTCTCTCTCTCTCTCTCTCTCTCTCTATCTCTCTCTCTCTCTCTCTCTCTCTCTCTCTTCCAAGCTCCTCTTCCCCTCAAACTACTCATCCTCCCAAGCTCCTCTTCCCCATCCATGCAATCAGCAGGAAC
>JAWXUA010000089.1:0-12096 GCA_044433065.1 Pseudomonadota bacterium | reverse complement strand
CCCCCCATCCCCTTCAAAGACTTTTATTTGAGATGAGAGTTCTCTCCTTGTTTGTCGTTCACGGCGCATGGAGAGTTTTTTTTGGGGAGGAGATTGACTGTATTAAGTACAATTCTGATATCCACAATTCACTTTAAATAGCACTTAGACTTTGACACTTGTTTCACAAGCAAGCACATGGCAACTATATAATATATCAGAGAAAAATGTCCTCTTATTCTTGACCGACATAGGCTTCTATGGCATGTATTTTGCTGTCACAGTACATATATTCTTTCTGTACCGAAGCCCATCATTTTTGTTCAATTCATGCCGCGTATCTGCTCTTAAGATACCTTTTATAGACCGCACCTTCTTCAGGAATAAGCATGGCCCCTTCACATACAAGCCAACGTCCGCGCAGACTCGCCAATCAACAACACCCTGCACGCCATACAACGTATACCCATCACGCTCGCCAAGCTCACAATACAGAAGCAAAACTGCCTCCCCTCACACAGCAAGGTCAAAGAAAATATAGTATTGATGAATGCGCTCTACACGCTCCACGCCAAAGCCGCAAAGCAAGCCGTGAAGATATGATCGCAGGCTTTAGCGAGCTTCTGCGCCATGCGCCAGCTCCCATGCGCAACGCTATTCTCGCCCTCATCCCTGCAGCCTATGCCATATTGCGACGCGGTTTCAGAGCTGATGCTCATGCAGCCCCTATTCATAGTTGGCGTGAACTCTTGGCTGTCCTCAGCGATGTTGCAGCCATGCGCCACGACGCGGCTCCGCTCTTGCGTGTGACCAATGACCTCATCAATATCGCAGATGAAATGGCCACACCAAAAGATGCCCTTCGCCAAAGTGCCGATATATTACACCGTTTTTTCCACGCAGACCTCTTTGTCTGCCGCTTGCGCGATGAGCAAGGCGATTGGCACGTCACCGTTGCTGACCGCCATGATGGTGGTGCAGTGCCTATTTTCACGCCTATCTTAGAAGAAGGCCTTGCTGGACACCCTGTCATGCAAGCCATTAACCATGGCATACGGCATGTTGTCTCCAATGATTTACGCGCCATGGAACGTGGCGGCGAGTCCGTAGACTGCATGGCCTATAAGGCTGGTTGTCGCTCTCGCCTTGCCTTTGTTTTACGCGAACGACGCGATAAGCCGCCCTTTGGCCTTGCTATCCTCTACTCAGAAGCAGATCATGCCTTTGATGGCTATGATCCCCATTTCCTTGCAAAATGTGCGCGTATCGTCACCCTCACCACAAGTAGGCGCATTGCCGTTGCCCGCGATACCCTCGCTAAAGCAGCTGGCGGCGTTGCCCACCATGGCAATAATGCCCTAGCCCTTCTGCGTAACCATGCAGAACTCTGCGCAGAAATTCTCGACAATATCCATGGTGACTGGGAAGAAGCCATTGACGACGTGAAAATCTTATCCAAAAACCTGCCAGAAAGTGGCCCCATGCGCGATACCCTCACAAGCTTACGTGGGCACTTAGAACTCTTTGATACCACCATGCTCACAGAACATATTGACGGCGTCCTCAGCTCAGCACGACGCATTCAACGCATCATTGCCGCTCTTGAAGACTCCGCAGAACAACCCCGCCTCATGCACTACACCCTTGGGCGGCACGTTCTGGACCTCGGTGACACGACTACAGAGTAAATCACGAGACATGGATTAAGGCACAAAAAAAGCACCCTTTGGCGGTGCTTTTTTTGTGCCTAAAGAGCTTGCAGTTTAGACATAAGAACGGTATTGTGCTGAATTATAGCAACACCCTTTTCATGACGCATTCCAAAACAACAAAAAAAGTGAACACATGCCTGCATACAAAGGACATATCATCGGTGGTACCCTCGTGGGCGTTGGCGGCATCGTCGTTGCCGACGTTTTTCATCTTTTCAAGGCTTCGCCAACCATCAGCCTTGGGCTCCTCGCCATCACCATCACTGGCGCCATTTTCCCCGACATAGACACCCATTCCAAAGGCCGACCTTGGGTCTATGGGGCCTTTTTATTGGCCTCATTATGTCTGTGTTACAACGAACTTTTTAAAGAAGCAGCTCTACTTGGCATGATGGCCATGCTACCATGTCTTGGTGGCCACCGCGGATGGACTCATGCTTTCTGGGCTATGCTTGTGGTCCCTCTGCCCTTAATTCTTGCCCCCATGTACTTTTTAGGCTGGGATTGGCAAAGCACCATGCCATACTATGTAGCTGCTGTGGCTGGCTATGCTTCGCATCTTATACTTGATAAGGCATTGTAAGTATTACGTATAACAAAGGGTAGAAGAAAAAATTTTCCCCTACCCTTCGTTTGCACCTATAAAGAACTTCTTACTCTGCACTTTTGGCCGCATCAAAGCGGATGGCCAAGTCTTTCAAAGCAAGAGATACGGATTGTAGGCTTTCTTTATTGTTAGGGCTCACATCAAGGCGTCGTTTCACCCACGTTGCCAAGTACAACAAAGAAGGTTCATCGAGACGGCGCGCATTGACGCTGCTACGCAAAGACTCTGCCAAGCTTTCACGCGCACGCTCGCGCATGATAATAGCTTGCTGGTATGCCTTGCCAGCCGCGTCCATTTTTTTACGCGCTTCAGCGGCTTCTGCCGTTTTTCCAGCATCGCGCGCACTCTCATAATCAAAGAGTTTGGCAGTAAAATCAGCATTGGCTTCCAAGGCTTTATCCGTTGTTAATTGCCATGCTTCCACACTGCGCTCAAGACCTGTCATGCGCGTAATACCATCAAGAGCTGCTGCATAGCTACGTAAATGCTGCGCATAAAGCGTATACATTTCTTCCACTTGCGCTTTAGTCAGCACAGCGCCGTCAGCACGCGGTGCTGTTGCTGCGACAGCAATCTTTTCCATAAATCGATCTGCGTATAAAGCGTAAATGGAGTCAATCATAGTTGGCACGAAGATGTATTCCAAAACCGTCGCGCGGCCATCGTGAATACTCTCTCCAGACCAAGAAAGCCCTGTCATTTGCGTACCATAGCGTTGGTTGACGCGTGAAATATCTGCCAGAACAATGCCTGACTTGCGAGCTTCTGGGTGGCTATTTTTAGGATAATAGAGCGACACAAGCCATGGCGCAATATCTTCCACAAAGGCTGTGCGCACAACGGCATCTTCAGCAGGCTCTTGTAAAGCCTGTTCTGCTTTGATGGGATTACCATCAGCATCTAGGATGGGATTGCCATCAGCATCGAGTAGGATGTCGGTGTCGTATGCTTCAGCCACGTTGTCAGCTGAAGTATCGCCAGCCGCATTTTTTCCACCACCGAGCATATCCAAAATGCCCATGGAGCTTTGTGTAGTCTGTCCACTTTGGCCACTTTGGCCATTTTGGCCATTTTGCCCATTTATTTGGGCCAGCTCAGCTTGCTCACCCTGCTCGCTAAATTCAGCACTTCCTTGGCCATGCGCAACCGTGCCATCAGCAAGCGTACCGCCACCCATAACTTCTGTGGGCAAAGAGCTCACTTGCTTGCTTGTGGTGTCCTGAAAAATCATATCACGCACAAACCACAAAGTAGCCCCAATCACCACCAGTAAGCACAAGAAAATCCACAATAAAGCACGGCTCTTAGGCTTGGGACCTTTGTGCTTATCGTGCAAAGAAAGTTGGCCTATATCTTCAGAATGACTCATTGTTAAACCTCGCGATATTCCTGACGATATTATTGGACATATTTGCTGTTGCTATGGATTTAATCTTCGATAAAGAGCGCGTTCGCTTCTCGACTACGATCCTTCGCAGAAAGGCCCGTTTCTTTTAAATACGCACGACCTGCTGCGGCAAAATCTGCATGGCTCACGTCCTTAGCAATGCCCGGACAATAATCTTTTGCCATGGTAAAGCTCTCTTTATCAACAATATTGCCGCGGAAATAAGGCCATGCGCGGCAAATATCAGGCTTACCTTCATGCACAGAACAACCTTTGTCGCGCACAAAAAAGACACAATCACCATTATCACCGGTGCGAATTTTGATTTTTTCACCCACGTGATTACAATATTTTTCAATAAAAACTTCAGGTGCAAGGGAAAGAAAATCTGCAATACGCGGCAAATCTGTTGGGCTTACCACAATACCGCCTTCACCGTGGCAACATTGGCCACACATTTTACAATCAAACGGTTCAGACGCGTTATTGTTCACGCTTCAGCCCTCCTAAAAGGCGACGATGGTCAATCATAATACAAGCATCTTCAACCACAGCAATCTTCGCTAGCATCAAAAGACTACCAGCTTCAGCACTGCCGATGCCTTCCTGCATCCAAAAAAGTGAAGGTCTTGACGACAAAGCCAAGGTCTCACGTGCATGCTCTGGGCAATACTGTGAAGCACGAAAGAGGTTAACAATATCAATAGGTTCAGGAACTTCAGCCAAGCACGTATATGTTGGCAAACCCCAAACCTGTTTGCGCACAGGGTGTACGGGAATGACATTGTAACCAACGTCCATAAGGTAACGCCCCACCATGTCCACAGCTTGGCCTTTTTTATCCTTAGCCCCAACAATGGCAATGGTGCGCGCTTTTTGCAAAAGTAAACGCAATGTATCGTCAAAAAGCATATAAACCTCGCTGTAAATATGGACTTTACCCTGTTCTGCTTGAGAGTGCAAATGCACAGCTCTACAGCGTATAGAGAGGCTTATATTTTCTTAAAAATCAATACCTTGTAAACTACAATGCGCGCACATTATTGATGGCCAAAAGCTGCCTTCAAAGCCTCATCCATTTGGCTTGGCGTGAAAATGTCGCGCAAAACCAAGGGATTTTTGTATTCTTCACCCTTAGGAAAAAGGGCCACAAGAGGAATACTGCTGCTTCCAAGGGCATGTAGGAGCGCCTCTGCTGCTGCATCATTGAATGTTTCTTTGCGTGTTAAATCCACGCGGATGAAGCGCACGCCATACTCCTTGGCCCATGCTCGTACATTGTCATGGGTTAAGGTTGTGCGTTCCAAGGCTTTGCAATTGGGGCACCAGTCCGCAGTAAACTCGAGGACCAGCGGCTCGTGTCCAAGCTGACTTTCAACGTAAGCTGCGTCAAAAGGCATCCATAGGGGCTCTTCTGGTTCTTGTGGCGATAAGGTCCAGATAGCCATGGCCACAATGACTAAAGACGCTCCCAAGCGCACCACAATACGCTGCACTGTGGATGCTGTGGGCCCAGACCAACGGCCCCAAATCCATGCGCATAATGAGGCCACAAACAAGGTGTATACGGTTGGAATCACAAGATCTTGCGGCAATATTGTCAATAAATAGACAGCTGTGGCCATGAGGAAAAAGCCCACAATCTGCTCTACTGTACCTGTCCAAGATCCTGCCTTAGGAACCTTATAGACAAGCTTGGGCCATATGCTTAAAGCCACATAGGGCGATGCCATGCCAAGGCCCACCGCCACAAAAACCATGGCCAAAATAATGGGACTTTGTCCGAAAGCCCAGCCAAGCACACCACCCAAAAGTGGGCCGCTACATGGCGTTGCCAACAAGGTTGCTACAGCTCCTGTCATGAAGGCTTGGCTGCGGGGTGAGCTGCTTGTGCCTGTTTTGATATCTAAGACAGGTAAATTGAAAAGACCAAACATGGATAAAGCCAAAAGGAAAACCACAAGCATCAGGGCAAAAAGGACAGGGATTTGCTGAAATAATTGCCCCCAAGCAAGGCCAGCCCATGAAAGAATAAAAGCAAGCACAAGGAACCACGTGACAATACCCAAAGCGAAAAAGATATTGTGCTCGCGAAAAGCACGCACACGCTCAGCTTGGCTTCCTTCTTGCCCTAAAGCCGCTATGAAAGCATGCAATTTAAAACCAAGCACTGGCAGAACGCAGGGCATCAAGTTCAAAATAAGACCTGCTAAGAGGCCAAAAAGCAACGCTTTGCCAAGGCCCGTGACTTCGAGGCTAGGAGACGCATAGCGCGGCATAAAATTCCATTGCGGAATACGTACAGCATCCATCTTTTGCGGCTCAAGGACATGATGTGCAGAAGATTGCTCGCCTCCACGCATGGCCGTTGCAAGGGCCATAAGTTTGCTGGAGCCTTGCCCAACGTCCGTTGCACCCGTAGTCTGTACGCCATCATCAAGCAAAGCCTCTGCCTCGCCAAAAAGTTCCGTAAATGGCCAGCAATTACTATCTGAACATAAAAGCCCTGAAACCTTAATAGTCATGCTGTTAGCACGAAGCATGGCGTTAAGGCTCTCCGCTGACATATCGCTAAATACTTGATCTTGCTGTGTAAAAAGTGTACGCGGCACCGTCATGACAATGGCTGTGCGGCCCATATAGGCCATAATATTTTTACCAACATCAAAACTATCTTGCGTGAGCGTCCCTGCTGGGTACACCGTATCCACAGCCACAGGCTCACCATATTGCAGGAGGGTCACCGTTGTGGGAAGTGTATTGGTCAGCGGCTCGTGCGCATAGGCATAGTAGCCTTTTTGTGGCTCCACCCATACAATGAGAGCGAAGGCTTGCGGCTCGCTGGCGGCATCCATATGAGGAAGATTGCTCGCGTCAACTGAAGGCTCCCCTTCCATCAAATAGTGCGTTAGAAAGGCCTCATCAAGAGCACCAACCAAAGGTATAAGCTCAAGGGAAATGTCTATGGGCGACATTGCGTCACTACGAGACTCTACAAATTCAAGGCTTTGGACTGTGTTGGCTGCATGGACTGCAGAGCTCGCTCCAGTACAGAACAACGTCATGCACATAAAAAACATACAGCTCGAAATGACATGGCGCACAAAAAAACAAGATAAACACTTATATTTACACATGATTTTATAATTTTCCTTATACATAGCACTGTCTACAATAGTGAATTATATTGTTTACGCGTCGTGAATACAATTTTTTTTCAAAATCTGCAAAAAAAATCTTGACTTCTGAAGCGGTTCGCCATAGTTTCCTCTTCGCCGCAACGGCATCTGGGTCATTAGCTCAATTGGTAGAGCAGTTGACTCTTAATCAATTGGTTCGGGGTTCGAGTCCCTGATGGCCCACCAGATGAAATTGTCCCCTACGAGAAATCGTAGGGGTTTTTTCGTTTTAGAAAAGGAATTTGAAAAAGCATTGGGTCTACAATAAAGAAGCTCATCTTTCCCATAGATATCCCATCCTCATGTCCCAAAACTTCTTTATCCAGCCCACCAAAAATAAAAAAGTATAAAAAAACAAAAAAACGCTTGACCAACGTGGTCAATCCGCGTAGTTACCTTCCTCGCCGCAACGGCATCTGGGTCATTAGCTCAATTGGTAGAGCAGTTGACTCTTAATCAATTGGTTCGGGGTTCGAGTCCCTGATGGCCCACCAGATGGAATTATCCCCTGTGAGAAATCACAGGGGTTTTTTCGTTTTATGGCCTAAATCTCTCACCCGTGTGGCAAGAAATCTTTTTATTCAATGAATTCCCCCCTCTCCTCCCAAAAAACTACAAAGCGGAGTGCGCATCTTCAGCCACAGCAAGATAGTGCGCATACATATCAGTGGCACTTGGTGCTGTGGCGGCGATACCATGCGTGTCGAGGACGAGAGTCTCTGCGATGGCTTTGGCTACGGCTTCGCTATCAAGCTGAGAACAAACCATGCCCGAGTACCCTTGTCGTAGTATTTCCGCACCACCTGCATTGGCTGTTGTCACCACGGGCACCCCAGCCGCCACAGATTCTGCAATGACAAAACCAAAGGGATCGTTACGCGATGGAAGACAAAAGACATCTAAAGCGTGGAAGAAGCGCGGCATATTAGTGATATGCCCTAAAAAACGAATGCGTTGCGCAACGCCAAGGCTTTGGGCCTGTTGCAAATATGGCTCTTTATTGTCAGCACCTGCCACAAGGAGCACCACATCATCTGGCAAACGAGCAAGGCTTTCAATGCAATGGCTTAGACCTTTACGCTGAAAAACATTCCCTGCAAAACCCACAACGCGCTTAGGACCATCAGCCAAAAGCTCTTGGCAAAAATGCGCACGGGCTTCTTCACGCTCTGGCCCTTGAGCTGGCTGAAATCGCTTAGTATCAATGCCATTATGAATTACAGAAACTATAGAACTTTGCTCTGGGTATAGGGAGTGTAGGTCGTGCTTGTTCATATACGAAGGCACAATAATGCGCTTTACCGTTGGATACTCAATAGCTCGACGCTCCTGCCATACAGCATATTTATTATAAATATCCCAAGATCTTGCGCGTTCTTTCTTACGTTTTTCCTGTACCGAAAGACCTTCTAGTGATTGCTGCAAAAAACATGCGTGCGCCCCTGCAAGGCGTAAAACATGAGCACCACGTACCCGTTCAAAAGAGAAAGCTAAGCCCTTATTCGTCGCAAGATATTGCTCTGCACGGCGGAAAAAAGAGCCATACTTGAGAAGCCGACCAGGTCGCAACATGCCCAGCTCCACAACGTGCTCAGCAAGCTCATGCTTGCCCTTTTTCTTTTCCTTATCCTTTCCGCAAACCATAATAAAAGCTTGCTTTTGCTCTTTAAGGTATTGGCAAAAACGGTATGCGGCACCTTCACCACCAGAACGAGAGTCACAGTATTTCACAACAACTTGAAGAGGAGAAGCTTGGTGGCGTGTCATGTCTATTCCTTATGGATCAAACTAGGCTGTCTTCTTATAGTTTAAAAAATGTTCTGCAAAAACTGGGTACGCCATTTCAGCGGTAAACGATGCATGCCAACTCTCAGAAACAGCACCATCGTGATGTACCCATGCCTCAGTTTGTACATGTTCAGGGGATGGATAGGTCCAACTTGTTGAGTGATCAGCACGCAGGGTAAATGTTGGCGTTCCTAGTGCAACGGCCATATGGCGCGGTGCTGAACAATTGCCCACGTGCATGCACGAGGCTTCGATGCACGCAGCCACAATACGTAAGGAAAAAAGCTCTGGAATGACACGTACAGCATCTTGATGCTGGCACATAGCAGCCATATCACGCACATAGCGCTCTTCCCCAGGGCCCCAAAAAGCGACAAAACGAACCATTGGATCTGCTTCATATGCCATGTCAATCAAACGGGCATAATGACGCTGGGACCAAGCTCTATTCATATCCTTATGCGATACATCTAAACTGATGCAATGATGCTGTGGTGTAATCCCCATGGCGCGCAAACGCTCTTGGGCTTCTTGACGCTCTGCATCGCGTAAGAACATGCATGGTCTTTGCCCATTCCAATGGATACCAAGAGATTCCAAAATGCTTGCCTTAGAAATGGCTACGTAGCCATCCTTTTGTGGATACGTGTGGGTATACAAAGCCCGATTATACCATTTACCCTGTGCTGCCAAACGAATAGGAGCTTGAGAAAAAAACGTTGCAGTACGTAAGCGTGGTAGTTGTTGAAAATCCACAACGATATCAAAGTGTTCTTTCCAAATCTTGTGATAAAATTGTGTTCGTTTCCAGATAGTTGAAAGTGCATCCTTATCTATGGACCATGTTTTAGTAATATACGGATTATTATCTACAATAGGGGTGCACTTTGCTTCTGTCAGGAAGTGAATTTCTGCGTGAGGAAATGCCTCGTGGGCCAAAGTAATCACAGGCGTTGCCGTCACGACATCACCAATTTGTCGCTGTTGGCACAATAAAATCTTCTTTATCTCAGCTTTATTAATATTGATTGCGGACAAGGCAGGCTCCCTTCATGAAATATATCTACTGTCCTTACTATAAATGCTTAGGGCTACGCTTGCAAGCAACAAAAAAAGGCACAGCCACAGGGCCATGCCTTTATCAACATAGTACAAAGAAAAACTATTTCAACGAACCAACTTCATCTTGAATACGCAAGCACATGTCTGCCATGTTCAAAGTATACAAGTGAATACCTGGTGCGCCGCCATCAATAAGGCTACGGATTTGTTGCACCGCAAAGGCAATACCAGCTTCACGCACAGCCTCAGCACCACCCTTCTTATCCGCCGCCTCAAGGGCAAGGTATAATTTACCAGGGATATTGGCATCACAAAGGGACAAGATACGACGTACAGACTCAAAGCTTTGGATAGGCAATATACCAGGCAAAATAGGCTTGTTCACGCCAAGGCCACGCAATTTGCTCACAAAATCAAAATATTCACGCACATCAAAGAAAAGTTGCGTCACCACAAAATCAGCACCAGCTTCAATTTTACGGCGCGCATAATAGGTATCGTCAGCAAAGGTCGCAGACTCAGGATGGCCAGCAGGATAGCCAGCGACGCTAATGCAGAAATCTGGGAAATGCGTGCGCACAAAGGAAACCAAATCCGAAGCATAGCGGAATTCACCAGCAGACCAATCATAATCTTGCCCAGCAGGGGCATCACCGCGCAAGGCCAAAACATTGTGGATGCCAGCGCTGCGCAAAGCTTCCAAAAAGCTTGCCACGTGGTCACGCGTTGCACCAACACACGTTAAATGCGCCATAGGCTCGATGCCCATTTCTTTTTGAAAGTGTGCTGTTACGCCAAGGGTATTATCTTGCGTGGAACCACCAGCCCCATACGTCACAGAAGCGAAAAGCGGCGACATGGCCTTGAGACGCTCAACCATGGCAAAGAAATTGGGCCACTGGGCGTGATCTTTAGGTGGAAAAAATTCTAAAGAATAAAATGGGCTTGTTTGCTCAGTAATTTTATCAATAATCTTCACGGAAATACCCTCAAAACGTAATTGTTCGTCACTAAAAAAGCAGTCTCGTTACCGTTGATATGCTTACTATATCAGGATAGCTTGATATGTCAATATAGTTTTACAGCATGGGCAATTTTTCTTCATTTTTATCCTACACTAAAAAACCTAAGCCAACTATCATCTAGCGACACTATTGAGACTAAGCCACACAATAAGCCCAAAAATAGAACCTGCATGAAAGCATTGCGGCATGCAATATTTTTTCGTATAGTGTCTGTACTGTTTATTCTCTATCCTAGCAAGTCGACTATTTGCCATCTCTAACGGCGCATTTTTGCGGGGCATCATTGCAGCAGCACGATTATACTCAAGCGTCACAAGGACAAATCACCATAGCTCATATGCTCTGGTCTTATGTTTCGCCCAATGCTCTTAGTAGAGAAAAAGCCCGTTTTTTTAAGGATATAGTGCGCGCATGCACTCGTTATACCATGCTTAGCATAATCCTTGTGGCCTCCATAGTAGTCTTCGTATCAGCAAGCTATGCAAGTCCGCAAAATACCACAAGTACAGACCAAGCTCGCATCTGGCACGACATTGACAAGGGCCTCAGCATGGCGACCTTCGACCTCACCACGACTCCTCGCCAAGGCACACCCACAAAGCCACGTAGTCTCCCAAGCAAAAATCCTGCCCTTGTGGCCATCCGCATCGATCCCAATCTCTGGCAATTCTCCGTGCACTGTGCAAGCAACAATAACAATAAAGCCCTATCCATACGCCAATGGGCCGAGCAAGAAGACCTCACTGTGGCCATTAATGCCAGCATGTACCTGCCCGACAAGCTCACGAGTACAGGCTATTTGCGCGCACACGAGCACATCAACAATGGCCACATCGGTAGCAAGCTCGGAGCTTTCTTCGTGGCAGAACCCTATCAAGAAAACGCCTCTAACCCCATCGCAACCCTTATAGATAAGCCATCGCAACCATACGAAAGCCTCATGCAACATTACAGCATGGTTGTACAAAATTTTCGCCTCATTAGCCCCGACAGGCGTATCCTTTGGGATGCCGGTGGTGCGCGCCATTCCATCGCCGCCATAGGCCAAGATGCCCAAGGGCATATTCTCTTTCTCCACTCCGTAAAGCCCATGACGCCCCATGAATTCGCGGCCGTGCTCCTCGCCTTTCCACTCCAAATCCGCAACACCATGTATGTTGAAGGCGGTCCAGAGGCTGCTCTGCTCCTACGTAGCCCCGACACAAGCCACGTTTGGATCGGAAAGCTCCGACCAGAACTTCTAGGTTCCGGCAACAGCAATGTCCCCCTGCCCAACATCATCGGCGTGCGGCGACGGTAGGGGATGATTTTTATGAGCTGGGGGGAGGAAGGAAACTTTTGAAAAAGTTTCCTTCCT
>JAWXUA010000088.1:0-12110 GCA_044433065.1 Pseudomonadota bacterium | reverse complement strand
CCACCCCCTTCCTTCAAAACTTTTTCATTGCGGAGATGTAAGGGGTATTTAAGTTCATTTACGGCGCATGGAGTTACACAATAAATGAAGCTCCGTTGGCCGTGAAATCAATGCCATCAAATGAGAATGTGTATGGCTCCGAATGGAGTGTAACTAGCTATGGCAAAAAGGAAAAAACTTCAGCCGAAGCCTTAACTTTGTTCAGCGAAAACATGTAACGGCCACGCTCCACCTCACCTTTAGTTACCTCCCCCAGTACTAAAAACAAAAAAAGGTCCTCATAATGAACCCTAATCCATGCATCATGTGGGCGGCACCGTTCTGCTTGCACGACTCTTCGTCTGGCGCGGCCATTGAGGTGAAGCTCATGCTTGAGCAGCTGGCCTCACGTGGCTTGCGGTGCCATGCGCTGTCGGCCTTGGTCTTTGATGCAGAAAATGGTAGCGCACCTTTTGTGAATTTGGATAAACAGCTAGAAACACAGCCTGATGCTAAATGGTTTGACCTTGATGATAATGGCGTATCCTATCAGTATTATAGGACAAAGTCGCGACATATCGATGATATGACTCGTGGTGAAGAAAATGATTTTTTGCGCATGTTCTATGCGAATTTGGAACGGGTGCGGCCTGATGCCGTGATGCTGTTTGGCGCGTCAGCACTGGAAATCGCGATTATGGCTGAGAGTAGGCGGCGTGGTATTAAGGTGTGCTCGTGCGTCTTTAATGGAAATTATACAAATTATAGCTTTCCGTATAGTGACCTTTTGCTCACAGACTCAGAGCTTTCGGCACAGAAGTATTTTGAGAGCTCGCGCATCAATATTATGCCCACTGGGGTTTTTCTCGATACTAAGAGGGTTGTGGTTAAGGCTACGATGGAGCCCAAATATATCACCTTTGTGAACCCTGTGCCGGCTAAGGGTATTTCTATGCTTATGCGCCTTGCATTGATGGCTAAGAAAACGCACCCAGATTGGCATTTTTTAGTGCTGGAAAGCCGAGGTACTTGGATGCAAGCCCTTACAATGTATAATCAAAATACGAAAGATTATACCAACGTTTCCATTACTAGACATACCATGGATATGCGCCTTGTGTACCAGCAGACAAAATTATTGCTGGTGCCTTCGCTGTGGTATGAGGGCTTCGGACGGGTTGCGGCTGAGGCCATACTCAACGGCATCCCAGTGCTCGCTTCTACCAGCGGTGGTCTGCCCCATACTGTCAACGGTGGCGGCATGAATGTAGATGCACCGGAAAACTGTGTGCAAGATTATATGTATTTTCCTACAGAGATTGAGTGCGGCGCGTGGTTTAAAGCATTAGAACATATGATGGACCAAGCGCATTTTGGCCAGTGGCAAGAAAAAGCCCGCGCAGCCAGCATTATCCATGATATTGAAAGGAACACGGATAGGCTATTGTCCTACCTCATGCCCCTGCTGACGACGCGGGCGAGCTTACATCCGCATTACTTTATGTAGTATTTGTGTGCTATTACTCTTGTGTCTTGTTCTGCGTTAAAATCTTTTTATAATAGGAATCTAACTGATACAAGACGACGGCTGGATTGTGGCCTGTCACTCTGTCTTTCACCACAGCTGTGGTTGTAATGACAGTGGAATACTTGTAAAATAGACTGTCGTGACCCACACAGAGACCCACAACAACATTCATGTCCGTCTGCTCTTCATTCAATTTCTTGGCTTGTAGAATGGGATTGCACATATTTCTCCCAATCTTAGAACACTCTTCGGCTATACCTATGGATGATTTGGTTATCGTGCCCGCTTTGCACGCAATGCCAAAGACCTCAAAACCGTGAGCCCGCAAAATTTTCTCCAATGCTCTGGACTCTTTTAAGAGGCCCACACAGGTGGCAATGCCTATCTTTTTGTAGTCCATTTTCTTGGCGAATTCCACAATCTCTTGAATGCGGGTCAACATGCCATAGCCTTCGTATTCAACTTGAGCTGCTGCAAGCATGACTTTTTTATTTTCATCTTGCGTATACTCTTCCATGGTCTCTTGTATGAGGTCTGATGAAAGTCTTTTTGTTGTACAATGCTCTGGTAAGGTCTTGCCAATGCTGTCACATGCTCTTGCGCCACAACTGGTACATGAAAATTTAATATCCACAATGTCCCCTTTATAAAGTTAGATAGTCATTCTCATGGTGTTTACTTCAGATGAGGCATGCACCACATACATAATAGATTGACCTGCCTAGTCCTTATGTCCTGCATCAATGCCTAAAAAAGCAAAGTATTCTGTACGCAGAGCATTTTCAAATAAACGACGTCTTGTGTGACGGTTTTCATAGAGGAATGGGCTGATTTTAGCGCACAATTCATGGAATTGTTGTGAGCTCTCGCCCTCCTCCAAAAACGCCGCAAAAAGGGCCTCAGCTTCCTGTCGCTCTTCCTGCGCACGCAAGTCATTTTGCCGCGCATGTAAAGCCGCTTGCTCTTTAAGCAAACTTTCGCGCACAAGAAAGATTTTTTCTTCGTGGCTCTGATACCCTTCTGGCTTGGGATAGGCCCCAGCCTTTTTCATGATGGTATAGAACCAGTTGGCCGGATTGCTGATGGTTTTGCCGTTCTTGTCCTTGCGTTCGTCATGCCCTACGTCATGGGCACACCAGCGCAAATAGTTGTCGAGCAATAAATCATCGAGGCCAAATTCTTCTTTCCAACGCGTGCACTGGGTTTGGGTTAAACCGCAGTCGCGCCAGAAAGCGTATTCTGGATGCCCTTCCAACTTGGTCTTGGGTATTTCTGGTATTGATGTGACTTGGGTATGTAGCTGCGTACCCTGTTGCGTATGCAGTTGAGTACCTGATTGGGAACTTACTTGGGGATTTAGTTGGGTACTTAGGTACGCACCCTGTTGAGGATTTAGTTCAGCATGAAGTTGGGTACTTAGTTGAGGACTTAATTGGGAACCTTGTTCGACACTTAGTCCGGAACTCAAACCAGCACTTAGACCGGCATGGAGTTCGGTACTTAGCTGGGCACTTTGCCCCATATTTTGGCCAGCACGCACCCTCACAAGCATATGTGGGTACAACTTTTGGAATGCAAAAGTATACACGCCATCAAGCTGGAATAAGACGCCCTTTTCTTTGCCAATATCATGGCGTGCTGAATGCGAGATAATCTTTAAGGTCTTTAAGCGTGTCCATGCTGTACGGATAGATGTATAAGGAATGGGTAGATTATTGTGATTATAAAGGCGCAATCGCTTCATATTCAAAACATTTTTTTCCATGGCAATGAGATGGGCAAAAAGGACTTTCGCTACATCGCCTAATGAAGCACAGATACGCTCTTCATCGCTATCAATGACCGGCATCATGGCTTGCATACCTGATTGAGCCATCGAATGCGCAGTGGGCTGCGCCACAAGTTGTCCAGCCGCCTGCTCCCTAGATGGACCAGAAGGTGATATAACGCCACCTACATGAGAAGCAGATGCTTCGGGCGGTACCCCAGATTGCCCAACAAACGTTGCGCCAACTATTTCACCAGCTACAAGAGTGCTGATGGGTTCTGCTATAGCTTTATTATCATTACTCTTTTGTTCGGTATGAACTTGAGCACTTTGCTGGATACTTTGTTGGGTACTTAGTTGAGAACTTAGTTTTGCCTGATTTGATGTAAACTGAACACTATCTTGTTGGGCAGTTTGGCTATGTGCTTGGGTATTTTGCTGGGTACTTAGTTCGGTATTTAGCGCAATACCTGATGTAGTATGGTGTTCATCAAGCACAGCATGCTCTTCAGCTAAGTCCGCACCAAGAATTGTGCTTTGCGCCTCAAGAGCTTGAGATATGGTAGATGTATCTTGACTGTCCTGCTCCGCTAGCACCGCGCTAGGATGAACACTGGCAATGGCGCTACGCTCCGTATTAGCTACATGAACCTCTGAATTCACAGGCTCCGCAGTATGATTTGAAGGGCGAGCGACTTCAGCAACCACATCTTGGATATGGAGTTCAGTATTTTGTTCGGTATTTAGCTGGGGATTTTCATTGATATCTTGTTGGGTGCTTAGTTCGGTACTTTGACTAGCTTCTACTTTGGTAGTGGCTTCAGTATGTACCTCAGTATCTTGTTGGGTACCTAGTTGAATATCTAGTTGGGACCCTAGTTCAGTACTTTGTTCAGTATCCACTTCGGGACTTTGTTGGGTACTTTCATAGACATCTTGTCCGGCATGTACTTCAGTACCTACCCCAGTACTCTGTTCAGCACGTAGCTTGGCACCTTGTTCAGTATGCACATGGGCATCTAGTTGAGTACTTAGTTCGGTACCCAACACAACAGGGGAGCCTACTGATGCTATTTCGGTATGAGGCAAAACTGCATTGCTTTGCGCATCAGCTTGAGCAGAATAGCGCATGCTCGGTTCATGAAGAGATGCTGCACCAGAAGGCTGGGTCGCAGTATAAGCAGGACTAGATTCCTCAGCCTTGCTGTCATACGCACCATAAGACCCCCCAGCTTCAAACGCAGCCGCGGCCCTGGCAGTCAGTCTTTCAAGAAATGCACTTTTCTTACGCACAAGTTACCTGCTCTATTTTAGGTTCTCAGCAACAGAGCCTTCTAAGCTACTCGCAGCTCCACAACGCTCCAGAACTTCCAAAGCAAGGGCACGATAGTTCTTTGCACACTTAGACTTGATGTCGTAGTCAATGACCGATTGGTCCACAAGATTGGCCTGATCAACGATGGTTCCCTTGTGGATGCGCGTTGTAAAGACATCTTTGCCAAACTTGTCCATGATGATGGCATTGAGGGCCTGAGATGCGTTGGTGCGCGGGTCATACATGGTGATGAGGTAGCCAAGCAAGGTCAGCTTACCCTTGGTAAACACGCGCAAAGCCTCAACAGTGTCCATGAATTGCTGCACACCCTTCAAGGCATACATGGAAGCACCATCAATGGGCACAATGAAATAGTCCGCAATAATCAAGGAGTTAACGACAAAAGGACCGCCAATATTTGGTGGGCAGTCGAGAATAATGTAGTCGTACGCTTCTAAAGTCACTTTATCGAGCTTATTATGCAGACCAAGAATAGCAGCAGGATTGCTGCCACCAAGCGTTTCACCGCATTCAAAAAGATCGAGATTGGACGGAATCAAATCGATGTTTTTATATTTCGTTTCGCTGATGCAATTCACAAAGTATGACGTGGGATCAAGCAAGAGATCGCGCACTGTCTTGGGTTGCAAGTCAGGATGGATCTTACCCAAGGTTGTTGACGCATTGGCTTGAGGGTCCATATCCACAAGCAAGATCTTTTTATTGCATGGCTTGATGCTCAAAGCATGGGCCAAATTAACCGCTGTCGTTGTTTTCCCAACGCCACCTTTTTGCGTGGCCACCGCGATAATTGTTGCAGGCATATGAACTCCTTTGGCTTAAGTACAAAATTCATAAAGGACAATGTAGGCATGTGTCAAGTACCATAGTGCAATAAAAATCTGATATTTTGCCATGTTATCAGGGTATCATTTTCACGGTAAAAAACATCTTTTTGGCATAGAGTTGGCAGCGCTTATGGAGAACTTGGGTACATGATGCTACTAAAGAGAAAGCATGCATGGTGAAAAACCTTCAGCCTAAGGTGGCTTTTTCTCTTCCCCTTAGTAGTTAGTATTTTATAACTACTACTAAGAGAGGGAAAGCTGGGGACTTTGTTGGGTATTTTGGTATGTATTTGGAGATGGACTTGGGTATGGATGTCGATACGTAGTTTGGGGCTTAGTTTGGTATGGAGTCCTTTCATATCCACTCTGGTACAAAGACTTTTGAGCGTATGTCATGATTATCTCATAAATGCCTATAATACAACATGTTCTTATCTACAGTAGGGGATAATACATTCAATCAATACATGTCTCACTCTGTGCTTGGGTACCTAGTTCATGCCTTAGTTTGGTAGGTATGTGGGTATTTTGTTGGGTACGGGCATGGGTATTGACTTCGTTGAGGACTTTGCTCGGTATGTATTTGGGGACTTTGGTACGTACTTTGGGATTTAGTTGGGTACTTAGCATGCTTGCTTCGTAGTGCTGCTTTTAGAAAGACTTGAGCTTGTTCTGCTTCAGGGTGCTACCGATTGAATGAAGTTGGATATCTTGTTAGGTATGGTGTTGGGTATTTGATTGAGTACTTAACTCTGTATGTGGTCTGGTGTTTTATTGGGTACTTAGCTCGGTACTGAGTATGGTACTTGGTATGGTGCTTAGTATGGTATGGAGTACGGTATGCCCTAAAATGATTGCCTCATGATAGTACAATAAAAAACAATAATAATTTCAAAGAACTATCTTTAAAATGACTCATATATTCTTAAGTTGGGTATGTACTTGGATAGGTACTTGGATATGTACTTCGGTATTGACTAAGCACCTTAATTAGGTATGTAGTTCGATATGTACTTTATGCTGTACTTCAGTATGTGATTGGGTATGCACTTCGGTATGTAGTATGGCGTATGCCAAAATACCAGCGCCACAACATCACTAAAGCTTTTTGACCATGCATGCGCTCAATCATCAGTATGCAGTTCGGTACGTACTTTGAAACTTAGTTGCGTACTTTGGTGCTTTATTGGGTATGCACTTTGGTATTGAGTTGGATATGTGCTTAGGTATGTGCTTGGGTACTTAGCTAATTGCGGATTTGCAGCACAAAAAAAGTGTCTATGAAAGAAAAAAAGAAGCGCTCTGTGTGCCAAAAAAATATTTTTACAAAAGATTTGCTCACCAAAACAAGCATTCTAGAAAGGACAGAAAAAAAGAACATTGCGGGAGAATATGGAGCTACGTTAGCCTTTTTCATACTCTTTGTTTTTGTATCTAATTCATTGAAATATTATGAAATTAAACGCAAGCTAAGTGCATAAAAAGCTTTGAATGTCCTAAGATGACACAATTTAGCTTAAACAAAAAAACCAATGTGCTGCCAAAAAGAATTCTTTACCAACCATACGTATACCATTTTTGCTGCATAGAAAATGCACAATACGCAATCCATATGTACATGATAGCCCATGAAAAAGGACTGCATAGTAATTTATATTAACACACTAAGCACAGTATGCCATAAGAATAAAGAAATACTATAGTGCCTATGATTTTGCAGGAACAGTATATCGTACGGGTCGCATGCACTTCTGTATTTTCTTGTCATCAAGAGCTTTGTTGAGCCAAATACTAAGCTGTGTTTTATGGATATCTAAGCGTGTACAAAGTTCATCTGAAGATAAAGCATGTGGTGATGTCTCTAAAGCTTGAATAATAAAGGGCAGCACAATGTCATAAATCGTTGCATTTTCGTCAGCCGTAGTATTCGCATCAACATTTATATTCACATCAGTCGTTGTATTCCCATCATCCCTTGTATTCTCGTCAGCCGTAGTATTTTCATCATCTCTTATACTCACATCACTGGACGATTGTACATCATGATTACTCTGCAAATCATGAACCTTTTGCACAGGCACATCATCCTGCGGTGCCAAAAAATCAAATAGACTTGGTTCACTTTGCCTCTTAATACGCTTCTTTTGCGTCATACATTGTTGCAACTGAGCAGCAAGTGCATCATCCTGCACATCCAGTGGCCATGGCAGAGCACCAAGTTGTATAAGTTTTACATTGCCTGCTGCTTCATGATTTTCGCGCACAAAGAGAGGGCAGCCATGCTCACGCTTCAGCTCTTCACGAGCACCACCCCAAGTACCACCTGTTTCCAAATCAGCACGCACCACAAGCCCATAATCAGCCATGGCGTAAATCAGCTTATTGCGGTCCATGGCGGCCCAAGCAGCAAAGGGCGTGGTCGGATTATGAGGGCTCAGCAAAAGCAAAGAACCACGGGCAATAGCTTTGCGGTGCATCTGTTCAACACTGCGCTTTAATAAAGCATCGGCAACAATTCCAATACTATAGCCACCACATTGCAAGGCCGATTGCATGGCGATTTGGTCAACACCTTTGGCACAACCAGAAACCACAGGCATGCCATTGTGCGCACAAAGCTTGCCCACATGCTGCGTGAAAACCATAGCATCATCATCCACAGTACGCGAACCAACAACAGCAAGACCGCCACCCAGCAACAACGAACGGTCGCCCACACCAAAGAGAATAGGCGGCGCTTTGTCCTTCAGCGAGACTTTATAGCGCGCAGGATAGTCAGCATCGCTACGACCCATAATCCAGATGCCATAGCGTTGCCACTCTTCAATGGCGAAACCAAGTTGCAGACCACGAGACAGCAGGGCGTTCATGCGCTCAACATCAAGGCCAAGAGCGCGGCAAGCATCACGAGTGAACGAGCCCATACTAAGCAAGTCCTGAGGCCGATATTGTGCCGCCACAAGCCACTGCACAAGGTGCGCATACTCACCCAAAGACAAAGGTGTAGCCGTAGCATCATTGCCAAAAGAAGCGCAAAGTAGCAATGTGGCCTTGGTGTCTTCGCTCAAAAAATCGTCCATTTATTCTACTCTCACAACGTTTGCGGCTAAGGCCAAAGGATAGACAGCTTCGCATCCAGCAGCACGCAAGGAAGCACCAGCGATGGTGAAGGTCCAGCGCGAAGTAACAATATCATCAATCAACAAGCACGGTCCCGTCAAGACATTGTTGACGGAGAAAACGCCTTTAAGATTGAGGACTTGCTGATAACTGTTCTGCATGACTTTCTGCGGTTCATTGTGGCGCACTTTAGCAAGACTTGGGCGAAAGGGCAGTTTCAGCGCACGGGCAAGGCGCTCAGCAAAGTCTGGCACAAGCTCAGGATGAGTAAAGGATGGGATGCACGTGACCCACTGCGGCGCAGGTTTGGGCGCCCACTCTTTAATCATGACAACACAGGCGCGCACAAGAGCTTGCGAAAAGTGTTCAGCCGTATATTTATCGTAATGCACGCGCGTACCCCAAGCACCATCGTCCCACAAAGCGAGCGCACGACCTTCTTTTACAAGGAATTCTTTAGGAATGACTGTGGAATTAGGGGTGCACCGTGGGAAGATATTGGGTGCAGGCCATTGTTTACGCGGCAGAATAGGGTAGTGGTTATTCTGTATAAAATGTAATGCTTGTTGTGCGAGTTCACTATCGTAGTCTTCACTCACTCTATTTTGAGGCGTACAGTGAGCACATCGACCACAAGGCTTTGCTGTTGTATCGTCCAATGTTTCTTGCAAGAAATGCATGAGGCAACCTTGATGCTGCATATAGGCTTGCATTTGCTCTTGTTCATTCTTGCGTATGGCTAAAATACTGTCGATATACGATGCATTCATTTCATAGGACACACATGTTGCAGTGGCTTGCCAAATGGTATCAATGCACACAATAGGGGAGGGCGTTTCAAAGCTGAGAAATGTAAGTACTTTGGTGAGTTGCTTTCGGCTTAGATTTAATTGCTTTTCTAGTTCGGATATGGAAAGTCCAGATTCGCTTGCATGCAACATGGTCAGCAATTCAATAATCTGCGACTCTGGTGGGAATGATGTTTGCGCAAAATATTCTGCAATACGGTCGTCTTCAGATCCGCACAATAAAATCCCCAATGCACTATCCACAGCACGACCAGCTCTGCCAACCTGCTGATAATAGTGTACAACGGATGATGGCCGCTGATAATGAATAACAAAGCATAAATCCGCTTTATCAAAACCCATACCAAGAGCCACAGTAGCCACAAGCACTTTTATTTCATTGTTGAGTAGTTCATGTTCCAATGTTTCGCGTTGGATATAGCCATTGGTTTTGACTTCAAGAGCAGCATGATACGGTTTTGCCTTAATACCGTTGATGCATAACCAAGCAGCCACATTCTCAGCATCCTGTTGTGTTAATGTATAGACAATGCCACTACCGTTTAGACGCGGTATGGTTTGCGCTAACCAAGCAAGCCTCGTCGATGCATTGGGCATAATAATATTCTGTAATTGCAGACTTTCACGCACCAGTGAACCACGTTGCACAAGAATATCATGGCCCAACTGCGATGCGATATCCTGTACAACACGGTCATTGGCTGTAGCAGTGGTTGCAAGTACAGGGCTAGACTTTGGCATAGCCTGTATAACACGGCTAATACGTCTATAATCGGGCCTAAAATCATGTCCCCAATCAGAGATACAATGTGCTTCATCCACTACAAAAAGCCCAAGATTGCCCACAAATCGCTGTAAGAAATGCTCTTGAAAATATTTGTTATTCAAGCGTTCAGGAGAAATAAGAATAATATCAAGGTTATTTGCAGTAAAATCAGCAGTAATACGGCCCCATTCTGCAGTATTGGTGCTGTCAATCCTTTGCGCATTGATGCCCATACGGTGTGCTGCTTGTAGCTGATTGCGCATGAGGGACAAGAGCGGCGACACCAAGAGCGTTGGGCCAGCACCTTGTTCGCGCAAAAGCTTTGTGGCCACAAAATACACCATACTTTTGCCCCAGCCAGTGCGCTGCACCACAAGAACGCGTCGGCCTTGTGTGACGTGCTCTATACTTTCCCATTGTCCGTCACGAAAACGAGCGCTAGGGTTCTGTAATGCTTGTTGTAAATAGCGTTCAGCTGTGTCTTTCATGGTAAACCTTGGCATTAAACGGGGCAATAGTAGTATATCTAAAAATGAACAAGCAAAGACTGCTGTATATAATGATATCTTGCTGTTTTATGGGCATAAAGTCCACCCCTTTTTCTTGGGCAATGGGGCCTTGCCAACACGATGAGGCGTGCCTTGCCAACACGATGAGCGTGCCTCTTAAGCCTCCCTCTGGGAGGGAGGTGGCGAGCGCAGCGAGACGGAGGGAGTTGCCTTTTGCTATCTTGCCTTTTTCTTAAGCCTCCCTCTTGGAGGGAGGTGGCAGGTTGGCAGTAGATGTCTGCGAGTCTTCGAGCAGAACAGATACGCCAAACTGACGGAGGGAGTGGGCCTTTTCGTCTTATGTTCTGGGAGCACCTGCGAAGCGGTGCGTATCTCTCTTTTGCCTTTCTGTTTTCTGCCTTTCTGTTTTCCTCTTCTTACTAGCAGACTAGACGCCGCAAGGTAGCAGTAGGTATCCAAGGAAAGAGGAAGAGTAAGAGGGAAGAGGAAGAGTAAGAGTAAGAGGGAAGAGTAAGAGTAAGAGGGAAGAGGAAGAGGAAGAGTAAGAGTAAGAGGGAAGAGGAAGAGGAAGAGTAAGAGGGAAGAGGAAGAGAGATGCGCTCGGCTTCGCTGTCGCTACAAGAACATAAGACGGAAAGGCCCACTCCCTCCGTCATTGGTCTACTATCCGTAGCACTCGCTGCGCTCGCTAACGGCTAGTACGACAATGCCACCTCCCTCCAAGAGGGAGGCATTGGAGTCCAACGGCGTCACTTGTTCTATATAATGCCACAAGCCTTTACGAGAAGATTGTCATAGCGACCTTGCCAACACGATGAGGCGTGCCTCTAAAGCCTCCCTCTGGGAGGGAGGTGTCGCTATCATAGTAGCCGTTAACGAGCGCAGCGAGTGCTACGGATACTAGATAGTGACGGAGGGAGTACCACGTCGGCAGCTGCTGGGGAGCGCAGCGAGCCTTGCGGCGTCTAGTATTACTACAGTGAAGAGAAGACGGAAAGGCAGAAGAGAAAGGCACACTCGCTAGCTCGTGAAAGGCCTACTCCCTCCGTCTCGCTGCGCTCGCCACCTCCCTCCAAGAGGGAGGCTTTAGAGGCGCGCCCCTCGTATGGTAGACAAGGCACACCATAACAATCTTCGCCCTAAGACTTGTGATATAATAAGAAACAAGTGTTGCCTTTTGCTATCTTGCCTTTTTCTTAAGCCTCCCTCTTGAGGGAGGTGGCGAGCGCAGCGAGACGGAGGGAGTTGCCTTTTGCTATCTTGCCTTTCTCTTCCTCTCTTCTGCCTTTACTCTTACTCTTCTTCCTCTTCGTACATTTACTTTTTAATCCTAGCAAAAAGCATCCCATGTAATCCATCTTCGTACATACAAAGCAGACCTATATTTTGCTGCACATATGCATTTTTTGTAAAGTAAATAGTAATTTTTACTACTCTCTCTCTCTCTCTCTCTCTCTCTCTCTCTCTC
>JAWXUA010000087.1:0-12125 GCA_044433065.1 Pseudomonadota bacterium | reverse complement strand
GGGAGGAAACTTTTCCAAAAGTTTCCTCCCTCCCCCAGCTCATCCCAACTAATAATCCTAAAACCAACTCTATTCGCTAAATACCCATTCCAAAATAGCTTTCTGCATGTGCAGACGGTTTTCAGCTTGGTCGAAGACGATGGAGCCTTCCATTTCGAAGACGGCTTCGGAGACTTCTTCGCCGCGGTGTGCTGGGAGGCAGTGCATGAGCTTAGCACCAGGCTTTGCGTAGGACATGAGCTTTTCGTCAACACAGAAGCCAGCAAAAGCTTTCTCGCGTTTTTTCTGCTCTTCTTCTTGGCCCATGGAAGCCCAGACATCGGTGTGGACATAGTCAGCACCATCCACGGCCATGCGTGGGTCATGGGTGAGGAAAATTTTAGCACCAGCGCGCAGTGCAAGGTCAAGCAAGTCGCGGTCAGGCTCATAGCCTTCTGGGAACGCCATGAAGAGCTCAAAAGGGAAGTACATGGCAGCTTCAATGAAGGAATTTGCCATATTGTTGCCGTCGCCAACCCAAGCCATACGCATCTTAGAGAAGTCTGGGGTACGCTCGTACATAGTGAGCAAATCGCTCATGATTTGGCATGGATGGCCTTCATCGGTGAGCGCATTAACAACGGGAATGGAACCGTATTTCACCAATTCATCGAGCTTTGCTTGACCAAAGGTGCGGACAATCATGCAGTCCACGTAGCGCGACAGGACGCGTGCAGTGTCACGCAGAGGCTCGGAGCGGCCAAGCTGACTTTCAGCTGGGGTCATGAAGATGGTGGTGCCACCAAGCTGACGCACGCCAACGTCAAAGGATACTCGCGTACGCGTGGAAGCCTTTTCAAAGATCATAGCGGCCACTTTGCCATCCATGATGTGACCACGATGATTGGTGTCCTTCATTTCCTTGGCGCGGCGCAAGACCTTCCAAGCACCATCAAAGCCGAGGTCGCGGATGCGCATAAAATGCTTAGGCATACGGGTATCCTTTTTTTGTCGCGTTACATATATAATGATATCTATGGATGGGGGTCCAGTCCTCACCCCACAAAAGTCTAAAATCCACAGACTTCGCTTCATTGAGCGATAGTGTACAGATAGAAAAAAACTTTGTAAAACCATTAGCCGCACTTGTAAAGCCTGCGTATGCCAAAATTGTATTTTTATGTTTGAGGATTGCTTGGGGATTGTTTGAGGATTGCTTGGGGATTGCTTGAGACGTACGCGTAAAAACAGCCTGCCCTACCCCTGTGACACTTGTGACAAATGCGACAAAACAAGAAAATGTCGCATTTGTCACAAGTGTCGCAGGGGTAGGCGATAGATTTTCACTGCTTTGCGTGGGTACATATCGTACATATCGTACATATCATAAACGTCGCATTTGTCGCATTTGTCACAGGGGTAGGCGATAGATTTTCACTTTTTAACCATTGCGTACGCAAAGGAATTCAGCGAAGATGGTAGCCATAATAAATATATTTGGAAATAGCTTGGGGACACCTTGGGAACCTTGGACATAGTTTGGAGACATGATGCGCCACACAAAGGAAAACACACCTATCTATAAGGATACGCACAGAGCGTATCGACAGCGCTGCCACCACCATGATGATGAGTGCACCGTGCAGGTCGTTGTGGCCGAAACAGATTTGCACATCACCCTGCTCCGCTCAAGCTTGGCGAAGGATGGTTGCGATGATGCACGAAGCGTTAGTAGTATAGGAAATAATGATGATGCACGAAGCGTTAGTAGTATAGAAAATAATGATGCTACACGAAGCATAAACGTTATAGAAGATACATATAATACACAAAGCATTATAGAAGATATAACCAAATATATATGTACTTTACGGGGTCAGATAGAGGCTTGGTGTGCATTGCAACCGGAGTTCAGATACAGCCTTACACCTGTTTCTGTACCAAATTCAGCTCCAGACATTATTCAGCGTATGGCTCATGGTTCACAGCTTATGGGCGTTGGACCTTTTGCTGCTGTGGCTGGGACCATTGCCCAGATGGTTGCTGAAGAGTTTCATAAGCAATCTGAAGAGCTTATCATAGAAAATGGTGGCGATATTTATATTTATACTGGAAAGGAACGAATTATTGGTATTCTAGCTCAGCCAGATGATGATGGCGGCATGATAGGTATTATGGTAAAGCCACAGTCATCACCTGTATCACTTTGTGCATCATCAGCGTACATAGGCCATTCTCTAAGCTTTGGTCATGGTGATGTAGCTGTAATTCGGTCAAAGAACGCGAGCCTTGCTGACAGCGCAGCCACATTCTATTGTAATATGCTGAAGACTGGCGACGATGTAGCTCGAGTTATTAACCATGCTAAAGGTCTTGAACATTTGGGCATTACAGGGATATATGCTCAATGTTGTGGCCAGATTGGCATTTGGGGAGATATGGAATTAGCTGCTGTGTAGGTTAGAATCTTGGCCTTATATATTGGCTTTATATCTTGGCCTTGTATATTGGCCTTATATGTTGGCCTTATATGTTGGCCTTGTATTTGTTTGGCCAAGGCATTCTATACTGGATACTATATTCATTAGATGTAGACCAAAGGTGGAGAGCAGCGAAGCTTACGGCGTCGAGACCAATAAAAGTGAAAATCCATTGCCTACCCCTGTGACACTTGTGACAAATGCGACATTTTCTTGTTTTGTCGCATTTGTCACAAGTGTCGCAGGGCTTCAGGATGAAAAACACGTTCTTTGAGCGCTAGAAAATCATGCGCACAAGCACCGCAAAGCCCAAAGCCAAAGCCCCACCCACGATGCCTGCCCACTTCACATGGCGGCACAATTTCTCAAGCCGGTCATGAGTCCAAACGCCAGAAGGCGCATGAGTCCAAACGCCAGAAGGCGCATGAGTCCAAACGCCAGAAGGCTCGGGGGCCTGCTCGCCAAAAACCTCACCAGAAGCCTCACCAGAAGGCTTAGGGCCTAGCACAGGCTTGTCCTTCATGACACCAAAATACGGCGTCGGCCCACCCATAGGCACGCCATGCATCCACGCAGCTGTCGCCATGGGCCACCCAGCGTTAGGGCTTTCCATGGTCTTAGCATCGGCCTGAATGCGCTTGAATATCCACGGCCATGCGCCACAGAGCACGAGCGGCCCTGCCATCCACAAAAGCGCAGCACTCAGACGCGCAGGAATATAGGCAAGCATATCATCAAGACGCGCTCCAGCCTTCCCAAAGTCTTCGTAACGCTCATTGCGGTAGCCCCACATGGAATCCACAGTGCTCACGCATTTGTACACCCAAAGCCCCACAGGACCCGTCAACGTCAGCCAAAAAAGCGGCGCCACAAAGCCATCGTTGAAATTCTCGGCCACTGTTTCGGCTAAAGCGCGGCGCAGTTGGTCTTGGTCGAGTTCGCTTGTATCGCGGCTTACGAGCATGCCAACGGCTTGCCGTGCTTGGTCTAAATTCGCGGTGCTGTTTGCGTCGTCGTGTGTATCATCTGGAGTGCAGCCTGCATGGCTATCATCTAAGCTACTATTTTTACTATCTTTAATAATATCCGCAGCTTTAATAATATTTGCAGCTTTCTTGACCTCATATAACAGGTTCCCAAGAGCTAAACCCATAGCGGAAAACAGCATAGCAACGACAAGCCCGATGAATGGCAGCGCACACAGCCAATAGACCACATTAGCCGTGCAAAACATGGCCACCAAGAGGGACCATTTGCCAGCCGTATTCAGGCTTATACGCCACCGAAAACGCCCAAGCCCCATAATTCCGTGCTCATGCCAGCGGCGGGAAATGCGCTCTAGAACGTCGAGACCTTTCCCAATGATGACGACTGGATGCGTTATTCTATATGGCTTGTCAAAGAGCATTTGCAGGACAAAGGCCGCAAAGATGAGCCACGGATTTAGGATGGTGGAAAACACAGCTATACCCCGTCCTCAACCCCGTCCTCAACCCCGTCCTCAACCCTGTCGAGCTCACCGCTAATCGCCAGCGCCTGCATGAGCATGATGCCAGCGGCAGTTGACATATTGATACTGCGGACCTTGCCCCAGATGGGGATGCGGACGTGGTGCTCGGACAAAGCCATGACGTCTTCGGGCAGCCCTGTGGTCTCTGGGCCAAGGACAATCATGTCGTCGGCCACAAAGGGAAAACGATGGATGGCAGTGCCTTGGCGTGCACTGGACATGATAAGCCTGCGGTTTTCAACACCTTTATCAAGAAAGTCCTCCCAAGATTCCCAGATGGTCAAGGGCACATGCGGCCAATAATCGAGCCCAGCACGCTTGAGGTATTTGTCATCGAGGCTGAAACCCAGCGGCTTGATGAGGTGTAGCGAGGTGCAGGTTGCGGCGCATAGACGAGCCACGTTACCGGTATTCGGTGGAATTTCAGGATGATAGAGAACGAGATGCATATGCTTCCTTTATAATTGCTATTTACCTATAGTATAAACGGCTTTGGACAAGATTGCTGTTGGTTTATCTGTACTTTATTAAAAATGCGCAATACAAGGACGTACTTGGCATTTAACACGAATAGAACGCCCAGCAAGACCATAATCATTGACCATATTAAAGGACGATGCCTCTACAATATCAATGTGACTACCATCATCGTGCGCGCCCATATCATGCATATATTGACGCAATGCAGCGCATGCATCTTCTTGTGCCAATTCAAGATTGTATCGCTTTGCAACAGTACGCTCTTGCCCAAGGGTTGGAATAAAGAGCTTTCCACGTTCTGTATCTGCAAAGAGCTCGAGCTCAGCTGTTGTTTGCGTCAAAGCTGCACCAATTGCATTGGCAATGGCATACTCTTTCGGCACAACAACACGGCAATTCATGGCATCCATAATGAGATTACGTACAACCATGGCAGGTCCACCCATGATATAGATGCGGCTCGGCTTCATAGTACGGCCTTCAAGCAGCTCTAAAATTGTATAGACTGGACGATTATTCATGTCATCCAGAAGCTCTTGCGCCGCTGTGGCAATGCTCTGCATGGCAGCCTCAATGGCCGCCTTAGCAAGGGCTTTCGCCTCCAGACTGTGCGCTATGCTAAGCGCCTCAAAGCCACGATGCGATGCCGCCAAATCCCCAAGCTCAGCATGACCGCACACATTCAGTGCATCAATAAGCGTAGGAACTTCACCGCCTTGGCACATACTCGGACCAAAACGCTCAGGCCCAACACGCACCACGCCAGACTGCACATGCACATGCGAGTCACCGCCAATGCCAATGGACCGCGTCTTCAAAGCACGCACTGTGGTCGCATAGCTGCCAACGTCCATGCCGTTGGGTTCGATGACAGGTTCCCCAGCTGCAAAAACAGCCATGTCCGTCGTGGTTCCGCCCATATCAAGCACAAGGCTATCTTCATTGCAAGTACCTTGAATATCACATAAAGCCATGATACCCATGACGCTGGCAGCAGGCCCAGACAGAATAGATTCTACAGGCCGCAAGCGTGCTGCTGCAAGAGGCATGGTGCCGCCATCAGCCTTAAGCATGTACACTGGAGCTGTGATGCCGCGCTCCTTCATGGTCACCTCAACAGCATCGGCAAAGCTATTATACAGGCGCCAAACTGCGGCATTGTAATACGCTGTGGCCACGCGCCGAGGGAAATTCAGCTGCGCTGACGTGCTATGCCCCATGGCCACAAAGTCGCCACTAGCGGCCTTAGCGTCACTATCGGCTTTAGCGTCACTATCGGCTTTAGCGTCACTATCGACCTTAGCGTCACTATCGACCTTAGCGTCACTATCACAGCAAGCGGCCCCCATCAGCGCCTCAGCCATGGCTCTCTCATGGGCAGGATTTCTCGTGGAAAACTTGCTCACAGCTGCAAAAACACGCAAGCCCGTCGCCGCAAATTCCTCAGCAGCAGCCCCCAAAGCCTCAACATCAAGCCCAGCGATTTCCTCACCCCGATGGTCAATACTCCCATCAATGACGCGAAAATGCCGCCCAATGCGCGCATGCTCAGGGTCAATGCCTGGACCAGCCGACACTACAACGCCCACATCTTCCGTGCGACCTTCCACAATGGCATTGGTGGACAATGTCGTGCTCAAATTCACCCGTACAATAGCATCCGCCGAAACCTGAACCAGCAATATGTCCACAGCTTCACGAACAGATGCAAGTAAATCAGTGTGTTGCGTCGGAACCTTGCACGATGCAGCAACTTTGCCGCCATCAATCACAACAGCGTCCGTATGTGTACCGCCAACGTCTATTCCAAGAAACATGTGGGTTCCTTTGTTAGTTTTTTGTTTTTTTGGTGCGTGGGGGCCAAGAAAAAGGCGAGATACGCTCAGCCTCAGACCAGCGTCACAGCTCCATAACTACACCCCCAATCGTGCCAACCAATCCTTAATAATCTGTAAATGGTCGAAAACAATGGGCTTTGGCAAGTCATCCAAAGGATAAAAATGTGCAGTAGCGGCATCATCGCCACCACAAGGCTCAGCTCCAGAGTCCACCAATGCAGCCGTATAGACAACGCTCATAGTGTGGAAACGTGGATCGCGGTTGGGGTCAGAATAAACGCCAGACAGACCAGTAAGCCGCACGTTGAGGCTGGTTTCCTCCAGAGCTTCGCGGATTGCCGCAGTCTCAGAGGACTCACCATAGTCAATAAATCCACCAGGTAAGGCGTAACCTTGAGGCTCGTTGCACCGCTCAATCAAGACGATGCCACGCGCTCTATCATATATAATGATGTCCACGGTTGGAGCTGGGTTGCGGTACTGAACCACACCGCCGCCGCAATGTGGGCAAGGGATTGTGTGTTGCATGATCGGTCCTTTTTGCGCTACTGTCTTGCTATGTCGAACAATTTACCCCTAAAGTTGCACAATCTCAAGCCATGAAAAATACAATACCCATGAAGATATCCGTTAGCCAGCGTTTAGCACAAGAATTATCCTTAGATACAAAGAACTTAGAGAAAACTATCGCCCTCATTGACGAAGGCGCCACTATCCCATTTATGGCCCGATATCGCAAGGAAGTGACGGGTGGCCTTGATGAAGTTGTGCTCACAGCTGTGTGCCAAGGGCTCGAACGCTTGCGTGCCCTTGATAAACGCCGTGACGCCATCCTATCCGCCATGGCTGAACGGGAACAGCTGACCCCAGAGCTTGCCGAAGCCATAGAAAAAGCCTCGTCCATGAGTGTGCTTGAGGATATCTATCTTCCGTTTAAGCCCAAGCGCGTTACCCGTGCAGCTAAAGCTCGTGAGCGTGGTCTGGAACCTTTGGCTATGCAAATTCTTGAACAAAATTACGTAGATATCAACAAGATAGCCAAGGACTTTGTGCGGACTTCTGACAATGCAGCACATGCAGTCGCTGATATAGCCGCAGCTTTAGCAGGTGCTCGCGATATCATCGCAGAAGGGATTTCTGAGGACATGGCAAGCCGTACAAGTCTGCGGAACCTCTTTGTACGACGAGCTACTGTGAGCTCCAAAGTTGTGGCTGGCAAGGAAGAAGATGGGGCTACGTACCAAGATTATTTCGGACGCCAAGAGCAAGCCGCCACCATGCCAGCACACCGTTTGCTTGCGGTGCTTCGTGGTGAGCGTGAGGGATTTCTGTCGCTCAAAGTGCGCCCCGATGATGATTATGCTGTGGATTTGCTGGGCCGCCGGTGGCTCAAGACGTCACCCAAATCCAATGAATGTGCCGCCCAAATGGACCTTGCTTTGCGCGATGCATGGCAACGGCTCATGGTCCCATCATTGGAAAATGAATACCGCACAGCCCTGATTGAGCGTGCCGAACACGAAGCTATTGCCGTCTTCACAAGTAATCTGCGCAAACTGCTTCTTGCGCCGCCGCTAGGTCCCAAGCGCACCTTGGCCCTTGACCCAGGTTGGCGCACTGGGGCTAAGTTGGTCTGCCTTGATGAACATGGGACCTTGCTGCATCACGATGTCATCTATCCTTTAACTGGCGGTGAGCGTGCGCACAAGGCTGAAGCCACCCTACGGACCCTGTGTAAGCGCCATGGCATTGAGGCCATAGCCATTGGCAACGGCACTGCTGGTCGCGAAACCGAAGCCTTTGTCAAAGGTCTTCAACGTACAGGCGAAAGCAATGCAGGTGGACAGCATGCCAGCGACCCTATCCATATATACCTGACTGACGAACGCGGTGCTTCTGTGTATTCCGCGTCCGAAGTGGCCCGAGCAGAATTTCCTGACCACGATGTCACAGTGCGTGGTGCTGTGTCCATCGGTCGTAGGCTCATGGACCCTTTAGCCGAGCTGGTAAAAATTGACCCAGCGGCTCTTGGCGTCGGACAATATCAGCATGATGTGGACCAAAACGCGCTGCAAAAAGCCCTTGCCGATGTGGTGGCCTCGTGCGTCAATGCTGTTGGCGTGGACATGAATACCGCAAGCCCCCAGCTCCTCGCTCACGTGTCTGGCATTGGCCCAGCCCTTGCCAAGAATATGGTGGCGTGGCGTACAGAAAATGGCCCCTTCACAACCCGTCGTGACCTGCTTAAAGTGCCACGCCTTGGACCCAAAGCCTTTGAGCTGGCCGCTGGTTTCTTGCGCATCGCCAATGGTAAAGAAGCCCTCGATGCTAGTGCTGTGCACCCAGAACGCTATAAGCTCGTCCACCGTATGGCGCACGATTTGTCTACAAAATCAACAAACTATACCGTTAAAGATTTGCTCACGTCCCAAGAACTTCGGGACCGCATCAAGCTTAGCGATTATGTTGACGACAGCATCGGCATGCCAACGCTCAACGACATTATGGCAGAACTCGCTAGACCTGGTCGCGACCCAAGGCCTACCTTTGAGCACTTCGCCTTCACCGACGGCGTCACAGCTGTGGAGCACCTCACCGAAGGCATGGAGCTTGCCGGCATCGTCACCAACGTAACCCAATTCGGAGCTTTCGTTGACATTGGCGTGCACCGCGATGGACTCGTACACATCAGCCAGCTCTCCGACCGCTTCATCCGTAACCCTTCCGAAGTTGTGGAAACGGGTATGAAAGTGCGTGTTCGTGTGCTCGACGTGGACCTGAAACGCGGACGGATTACGTTGAGTATGAAAGGATTTTGATGCGCTGGAGGGGGAGGAGGAGGAGGAGGAGGAACCTTTGAAAAGGTTCCATCACCCCAGCCCCCCCCTCCTTCCCTCTAAACTTTTTATTTGTGGATGAAAGTGTGGACGTTGGATGAAAGTCCATGGCCACATGAGGGAGTTTTATCTGCTGTTTTTATTATGTTTGATATATAAAATATTATAGAGAATACTATGTCCACACAAAATACTAATCCCACCAAGAAATCTATACAGCATCGCATCCACTGGAATTCCTGCAATGTCAACTGCGGCAGTCGCTGTGCCTTGCGTGTCCATGTGCAGGACACCATCACCGACGGCGTCACCACAAGTACCATTACACAAATTGAAAGCGACACCACAGGCGATGATGTCTATGGACAACATCAGCTTAGAGCTTGTCCGCGTGGGCGTGCCATGCGTCAACTGGTCTACGCCAAAGAGCGGCTTCTCTATCCCATGAAGCGCATCAAAGGCCGCGGCCAATGCGCTGAAACAGATCCTGCCAAGCAAATAGAAGCTGGTCAATTCGAGCGCATTTCATGGGAGCAAGCTTTTGCAGAAATCGCTCAGCGTCTGCATGGGACTCTCACAAAATATGGTAATGAATCCGTCTTCATCGCCCACGGTTCTGGCTCGCGAAGCACCGTCATGGGCCAAAGTTGGCCCGTGGAAGCCTCACCAGTTGGTCGCCTCATGAACACTATGGGCGGCTATCTTGGCCACTATGCTGACTATTCCTCAGGCCAGATAACCATGGGTATGGCCGCACAATTTGGCGGCGACTGGGCCTATGGTTCTGCCCTGTCCACCATGCGCCACAGCGAGCTCGCTGTCTTCTTCGGGCAAAATCCTTCTGAAACGCGTATGTCTGGTTCCAAGGTCAAAACCCTGCAGCATGCCATGCAAAACAAGACGCGCGTCATCATCATTGATCCACGCCATAGTGACTCCATGGTCAGCGTGGGCAGCGAATGGATTGCCATCAGGCCAAGTACCGACGCAGCCCTGTGCTCAGCTCTCGCCTATGTCATGATTACGGAAAACCTTGTGGATATTGACTTTATTAAGACCTATACAGTGGGCTATGACGAGGACACCTTGCCTGTTGGCGCACCTTCTGGCACATCCTATCGCTCCTATATCCTTGGTCTTGGTGACGCGTCCGACGGTACCGTCCACCCTGACTACACCATCCCCAAGACCCCACAATGGGCCGCACCCATCACAGGCATCCCAGCAGAACGCATTATCAGCCTTGCTCGAGAAATTGCCGCAGCTAAGCCTTGCTTCATCTCCCAAGGTTGGGGACCGCAGCGCACCACCCATGGCGAAGATGCCTGCCGCGCCATCGCTATGCTCGCCATCCTTACTGGCAATATTGGCATTGTAGGTGGCAATACAGGTGCACGCGAATACAATGGCGTATCTCTGCCCATGACTGCCTTCCCCATCGGAGAAAACCCTGTTAAAACAAAGGTGTCGCACTTCAATTGGTACGAAGCTATCAGCAAAAGTACCCTTGGCCAAGCCCATTCCGACCAAACCATGACGTCCCTCAACGCTGGCATACGTCACAGCATGGTGCAGACGCACTATCCTATAAATCAAGATCCCAAGCGTATCCAAGTCCAAGAAAAGGACATCAAAGTCACCACTCCCATCAAGTTCATCTGGAACTATGCCGGCAACAGTCTGACCAATCAGCATGGCGGCATCAATCAAATGCACCGCATCCTCAGCGACGAAAATGCATGCGAGACCATCGTCGTCATGGACACCCACATGGTGGCCTCAGCGCGCTATGCCGATTATATTCTGCCCTGCTGCACCACCTTAGAAGCCCCAAACTGGGCATTGGGCCTCGATGCCAATATGGGTTTTGTGGTCTTTGATGAGCAGTGCATAGCGCCCCTTGGCGAGTCCCGCCCCATCTACGACATCTGTGCAGGCGTCGCCTCAGCTTTGGACTGCGTTATGTCCGCAAATCCCCAAACTGCTGCAAATCCCCAAACTGCTGCAAATCCCCATAAATCGTTCACCGCGCCCACCAACCCAAGTACGCGCACCCCAGCCCCTTCATACGCCGAGGCCTTCACCGAGGGCCGCAGTCATGGCGATTGGCTAGAACATCTCTACGCGCAGTCGCAAGCCAGCTTTGCCGCCCAAGGTCTTCCGCCGCTGCCGCAAAGCCTCGACGAAGCCTTCAAACAAGGCATCTACCGCCACCACTACACCCAAGATTATATCGCCTATGAAGCCTTCCGCCGTGACCCCATAGCCAAGCCTCTCGACACGCCATCAGGTAAAATAGAGATTTATTCCGCCACCTTCGCGCATCATGCTGCCACGTGGTCCATCACGCCAGACCAATATATCTCGCCCATTCCCGAATACCGGCACGACCCAGAAGGGGCCAACTCACCCCTCACCTCCGTCTACCCACTTCAGCTCATAGGCCACCACTATAAGCAGCGCACGCACTCCAACTTTGGTACATGTGCATGGCTGCAAGAGGTCGCTCCGCAAATGCTCTGGATGAATCCCCTCGACGCCGCAGCACGCCACATCGCCCATGGTGACACCGTCAAAGTCTACAATGACCGAGGCGCTACCCTCGTGCCCGTCAACGTCACACCACGCATCATGCCCCACGTTGTATCCCTGCCTCAAGGCGCATGGCACAGGCCCCAATCCTCACCCACCTCCGTCGATACCAACGGTTGCGTTAATGTCCTCACAGCCCTAAAGCCCACTGCGCTCAGCAAGAGTAATCCGCATCACTCGAATTTAGTTGAGGTTTGCAAGGTTTAGGTGTGGGGGTGATTAGGTGGGATTGATTAGGATATGAAGGACTGGGGGATGAAGGACTGGGGGAGGGAGAGGAAAGGCAAAAGAAGAAGAAGAAGAAGAAGAAAGATGCGTTCGACTATCAGCACTGGTTCAGACGCCGCAAGGTCGCTGCGCTAACGTCGAGGTAACGCCGAGGTAACACCAAGTTGGTTCAGACGCCGCA
>JAWXUA010000086.1:0-12281 GCA_044433065.1 Pseudomonadota bacterium | reverse complement strand
TAATAATACGACGTGCCGCCGCACTTTCGACAGTAAAGACTCATCATCTACTCCCCAAGTTCGTCGCTTTTGATGTGTTTAAAAATCGCATCGCATGTCGCCGTCGCTTTATCTTTCGCAAACATCTGCGCGAGACGTTTCAGCTTCGCCTTTTTGACTTCCTTGCACAGTGCCCTGCCGAGCATGATACGCATTTTCGCGCACATGATTTCAACGTCAGCAAGCTCACCAGCGACTTCTGCCGCGTTAATATGCCCACGGCGGTAGTGCATCAGCGCGGTGGCGAGCTCGTTCAGTTCCTCGACTGTTTTCAAGAGCTGTTGGTCTTTGCCGTAGCCGTAGTACGATTGGCGTAGTAATTGTTTAGTTTTCATAGCTTTACAACTCCTCATATTGTGTTAAAAAGATGAGCTCTGCATTGTCTACCAAGATGCCAAGAATGCTCTTGAGTATCGACATGATGCACCTACTGGGCTAACTGCCCAAGCTGGCCAAATTGGCCAAGGCGACCGCGTTTATCCACACGGCTTAGAATGCTTATGGCGTCAACTTGCGAAATGCCATGAAGTCCTTGCTTGACCTGATAGTTGAGCACAGACTCGTAATATTCCATGAAGGCTTTGCGGTGGAATTGGATTTCACTGTCTGGCCAGCGGCAAGCAGTGGCCCAGCCACCCATCATGGTAAGCGCTCGCTCAGTTACGGGGTCATGCTTTGGCTCGTTGTAAAAGCCATAGCGACTAAGGTCTGTAAGAAGCTTTTCCCAAGCGCGTTTGGCAGAAATGGCCACGTCCTGCTTGCTTACGCCGTCAACCTCGTCAATGGCATTTTTGAGCACGGCAAAGGGTGGAAGGGTTTTAAATTCATAGGTTTCCATGACACGCATAGCCGCCTTGCTAAGAGTTTCAACTGAAACACTATCGAGCATTTGAAGCCATAAAGCCCCAAGCTTTTCAGGAAGCTCCTTGCCGAAGTTTTCAGCAAGCCCCACAAGGATTGCACCTTTTTCTTGCAACTCTTGGAGTTCTTGAGGCACGCTTTCCTCTTCCGACGTTTCTACGATTTCAAGATTTTCCATGCCTATCCCTTCCTTTTGGCGAGCACTAGCTCAATGGCTTTTTGTGCATTTTGTACGTTCCGCTCTGTGAGTGTTTCCCCGTCAAGCTTGGCCCCAGCCCGAGCTTTGCCAGATGGTGATTTGTTTTTCTTAGGCACAGGCTTGGCCACAGGCTTTCGCTTCCAGTACTGCTCAGCGATAAAGCGTTTTAGGCTTGGTGCAAACTGGCAAGGTCCATTTGGCCCTGCAAACGCTCCTGCCTTGACCCAATCGTCCACGGAAGCCATCAAAACGCCAACGCCGCCCACAAGGTCACGGGATTTCACAGCCTGCACAAACTCTGCATAGCCAACATTGGCCCCTTCTTCACGGCAAGTGGAGCTGTAGAACTCCCGAAGCTCCATGAAGTCGGCACATGGTTCACGAAGGGGAGGCGATGGGGGAGCCAGTGGGGGACCCAATGGGGGAGTAAGATGGGGAGAATAAACCTCTTTAGGAAAAGGAAGAGGGGCACTAGGGCATTGGGTTGGCACTGCGTTAGCATTGCCTTTGCATTGCTCTAGCATAGCGTTAGCATCATTTGAGCATAACTCATTGTTATTATGAGCATTGCTAGAAGTGTGCTCAGCTTGGCTTTTGGCGTTGTCTGCACGAACTTTATCCCAACGCTTATTGGCGGCATTTCTAGCCTTGTCAGACCTTTCAGTCTGCTCAGCGGCCCACGGGTTATGCTCATCCCATTCATGAACGTGATAAATTCCTTCTTCGCACTGCTCCAAGAAGCCGATGCTGCATAACTCACTCACGAAGTCTTGAGCGTCACCATCCCAGTCAGAAACGTCAGCAATGTCGTCAGCGTCCATGCCAAGCAAAGCGCCTTCTGGACGCGTCTTGCCCACATAGCAAAACAGCGTGATGAGCGACAGAACAGCATCCGCCCCAAGTTTACGCCGTAAGCGTCTTGTCTTGTGATGTGTGAAAAAATCAACGTTGAGGCGTATGTCTTCGCTCATCTTCAATACCCTTTTGTTCCTCTATCCTGTTTGCGCACCTTGCGCATAGGCTTGTGTAAATCCAGTTCCATGTACCGTACTTGCCCTTGTGTTTTGGGCATGGCCGCAAGTGCGGATACTGCTCAGCCGCCTTTAGCAGTCCTTCCTTGGTGGTGTATCCTGCTGTCTCAGGGGAGGGGAGGCGTATTTTGCACTTTGCCATGGGTACACCAGTCGTGGCCTATGCTTTCCGCTTGGCCTTGCGACGGCTAGCACGTTGAAACTGGCTAGCGTGGTGCTTACCTTGTCGCCAATTGGTGGACTTGCCTTTGCCTATGGAGCGGTTGATGTGGTCATCGCCTGCCCCATGAGATGCACGTATGGGGAGAGGCAATCCGATAGCGCGAGCAATAGCTTCAAGCTTATTCATAATACCCATTACTTTGCCCCTTTGTATTGCGGCAGAATTTCATAGCCAATAATGTCAATGAGTTGGAGGGTGCGAACAGCATTAAGCCCTTCAATACCAGTTAAAAAACGGTCCATATGCACGATGGATAAATTGATTTTTTCACCCATTGCTTTGCAGGTGATGCCATTTTTCTCCATGTACACACGAGTCAATTCGCGCAGTGTATTTAGGTCCATATCTATGCCTCCTTCCTCTCTTGCATGTTCTTGATTTCCTCACCGTGGGCATCTACGAAATCAAAGAAAAGTTCAGTGTACATTTTTGCAATGGGTGGTGCAGTTTTGATGCATTCAATAAAGCCTTCATATTCTGGACCGCCTTTCTCGGAAGCTATGGCAACAGCTATTTCTTCAAGCGATTGGTACACTGTCATCTTAGTTCTCCTTTAATCATAACGGGTATACGTCGTATTATCGCCAATCCCACCAATGTCGGTGGGCACGCCATGCTTCGCGCGCCATGTGGCCAAGCATTTGCTACATCTGTAATTATGCGTAGGGATGCCACAATCATGACATACGCCATGGACCACAGGACTTGCAGGGCCTGTTTCTAGCCTTGGTCGTCCGATTTTAGGCTTGGGCTTTGCCTCAAGCACAACGCTAGGCGCAGGAACGGCTTTAGGTTTAGGAGCTGGAGAGGGCGCAGTACTAACTTCCTTTGCTTTGGCTTCAGCTTTCGCTTTAGTCTTGGCCCTGTGACGCTCAGCAGTCTTCTTACGATTAACCGTGTCGCTACACTCCCAACAGCAATACTTCTGCTTTGAAGTCCATGCGGTGAACAGTCGCCCACACACAGGGCAAATGACTTTTTCTGCCATTTAGGTCCCCCACTTACGGAGCCACCCAAAGCGGCTACGCTTAGCTTCTACTATCTCAACCTTGTCGCTCGCTACAGACATGAGCGGTTCACAGTCTAAACGCCCAGCCGAGGCCATAGGCTTCAAGGCTTCCATGGCCATGCGCGACTCTTGCGTCACGTCGTGCAAAAGACCGCGTATCTCGCGAGCACGGTCAGGCGTGATGCCGCCGCCCTCGCTTTCAGCAAGCACACGGTGAACGTCGCCAAGCGTCGCTGTCACGCGAGCACATGCCGTTAAGACCTGTGCGCGAGTGGTGGCTTCGGGAATGTCCCGTTGCCGAGGCCGAATTTGCTCTTCAAGCCACTGGAGCAGGACAGTGTTCCCAAGCGCGTCACATAGGGCAGGGATGCGCTCAAGGGATGGGGTGTAGGCGTCGTCTTGCCTGATGTACTGGCGGATAGCGTTCACGCCCACGCCAGTGCGCCTAGCAATCTCTTCAGAGGTCAAACCAGACACGTCCTTAGCAAGGCGCACAGCGTCGGTTGCACTCATGTTCTCATAATCAGGCACACTCGGCCTCCTTCTTTGTGTGGGTGTATGAGAGGCGGTTATTTGCTAGGTATTGGTGGTGGCCATAGGTCTGGGCGGAGTTCGGCAAAAGACAAGTCAAGGCACTGCATATAACGTGAGACAGAAGTTGCATCTGGCATCAGTGTATTGTTGCAGTGTCGCCAGACAGTAGCTTTTGGCAAATCAACAACCTTGGCTAATGATGCATAGCTTAGGCTGTGTTGTTTTCGATACGTTTCTAATTTGTTCATGTTGTTATGTTACGTCGACGTAACTTTTTAGTCAATAGTATGGTGCTACCGATGCAACAAATTTTTCCCTATAAGTTTTTTATGACATCAGAAAAAATTTTTGAACACATATGGGCAGAGTTTAAAAGCAGGCTCAAGGCGATGCGTGAGCAAACCCCTAAAATGACATATGAACAGCTAGGCGTTCTGTGTGGAGTAAGCAAAGCTACAACAAAACGATGGCTTGACGAAGATATGGGCGGAGAAAAAACACCTTTCCCCGACATGCTACGCTATATGGAAGCCGTCGGTATGAATATTGCGCCCTTTGTAGCTCTTATTGAAAATTCGACTTTTGATGCAGAAGCTGACCGTTCTATTATTATTGAGTTAGCAGAGTGCAAAAGAGTAATAGCCGTTTTGGAAAAAGAGCGCGACGCATATAGAAGTAAATGGGAAGGGCACATTGAAGCGCTGCAAGCTACTGCAAGTGCCAAAGAAAAAGCTCGTCTTCAGGATATTGAGCTTGAAAAGTTTAGTAGCCCCCCACCAAGCTTTTGCAGTGAGGAGGTGCAGGTATAAAGATAACGCAACGAAAGACTTTTCTATACGTATATACATTAAGAAAATGCCAATTGGGAGTTTTCTATGTCTTTAATAAGTAAATTTAACATTTTATGTATTACTATTGTTTTATTAATTTCTTTTAGTACGGTAGGCTGTTCTGCCCCTCAGCAGTACTATAAGAATTTACACTACACAGGTAATGTGCAAGCTCATTTTAATAGAGATGAACAGCGTTGTGAAGCAATTGCCAGACAAGCTCGGCCTAATGTGCCAATTTATCTTCCAAAAGGGCCAACTACGACGCAGGGGAAAGTTTTTGTGTTTGATAATCATGGAAACTCTGCCCACGGGACGTATCAATCCACGACATATCCCAATCGAACTGAAAATTTGCTTGGAATGTTAGATAGTCTTACCCAAACAGTAAACGCTTCTAATATTTATTTAGCTGTTAAGAACCAATGCCTCGCAGAACTTGGTTGGTATTTAATTAGTAAAAAAGAATATATGCAAAGTCAGCCACGTCCTAAAAAACAGAAAGAAGCTCCTGTAACAAACACACGGAAGAGACTACAAGAGAATGCGCCTAAAAAGAGTTTCTGGAACAAGTCTCAAGAAGACACTCCTATAACTGGCACATGGGGTTGGATAGAGGAAAATGCACCGAGCAAAAGTACGTGGGGAGGCAGTATAAAAGTTAAGTCTGTGCCTTCAACGCTGGAGGGCACAGGAGGAAAAGGTGGTGGTTATATACAAATTTCGTCTCAGCCCAGTGGCGCAAAAATTTTGGTAAGAAAATATTTAGAACAGCAATATGAGACTGTATCAGAAGTAACTCCTCTAAATGTACCCTTACCACCGAACAATAACCGTTGGCAGCCAGAATGTTATAAAGCAATTCTTAATGGCATAGAAAGCGAAGAGGTATGTTTTGAAGACCTAGATTACCGCAGGACGGTTAATTTTATTTTTAAGTAGGCGCTGAGTTCGTTGGGGAGTTGTGGCGCGGATTTTAGCTATGATTGAGGGTGTGGAGAAATATAGTGTTTTAGACTTTTGAAATTCACCATAACGTATGTTGACATGGGGCGGTGGGAGTATATATGGTGTCAAAAAAGAAAACAGACTTGCCAGTCAAAAACGCTTCAGATAATACTGAGATAAAAAACCTCGAAGAAATATATAGTCTGGCAGCAGACTGTGCTTCTGCGTTAGAACAACAGGGCAACCTCTCTTTCGACGACTTGTGCCGTCTTGCAGAAAAAGCAGGATTTGTATTTAGCCGCCAAGGGGGAAGTCACCAAATGTACAAGCACCCAATATATTCCTTGGGACATCCAAAATATGATGCTATGAATTTTCAAGACCAGAATGGGCAGGCGAAGGCCTACCAAGTAAGACAACTCGTTGAGTTTATAAGATTTGCACAGCCAAAAACAAAAGAAGGAAAACATGGAAACAAATAAATTTTCTGTCTCCGTCTATTGGAGTGATACAGAGAAGTGTTTTGCTGCGCTTTCTCCAGAGTTTCCACTTCTTTCGGCATTTGCTGACACAAAAGAAGAAGCACTAAGTGAGGCGGAAGTAGTTATCAAGCTTATGCTCGAAGACTTAGACAGTGAAGGAGAATCACAGCCTGATATTCGCCCACTTCTTGACTATAGCGGCAACGTCCGCCTGCGTCTTCCAAAAACGCTACACCAATATCTTGCGCATACAGCTACCTACGAAGGCGTGTCGCTAAACTCTCTCATTATGAACGTCCTTTCTCAGTGGAGAGGCGCACACGAATATGACGGTGTTTGCAAGAAAGAACTCGCTTCATACAAAATGTCCCTTACCAATATAAATATGATTAGCGTTCGGCGTCTTCTTGGAGGGATGAAACTCGAAATTCCTGCTCAAGAAGCTTTTTCTAAGCCGGAAAAGCGGTTTGCTCTGTCTACCAGTGAAACTAAACCTTTAGTTGTTAAAAAAGTGGAGCTTTGCCATGCTCGCAATTAAAAATGTATATCTAGTAGGGCTTACTGTTGCCCTGCCAAGAAAAAAAGATATAGATGTTGTAGGCCTAGAAATGGAAACAAGCATCGATACAAACAATCAAGGCGAGCTTTTCAGCACTACAACTGCATCGCTTCTTAATGCAGATAAAAAAGCCTTAATGAAAATTACATATCAAGCAATGTTTACACATACGTTTGAGAAAGTAGACGAAAAAGCTGTAGCAAACCAGTGTACAAGCTTGGTATTTCCTTATATTAGGGAAGCCGTTGCGGACATCTCGCGCAGAATGCCATTTGAAGCTCCCATATCTCTCAACTTAGAATTGGGTAACTTAGAAATAAGTTAACTTCTCAAGACTCCACCAGATTAGCCATCCCCAAGCCCCGCATCACCCGATGTGGGGCTTTTTTTGTGTCATATGTTAAAAATGTTACGTCGAAGTAACATTTTTAGTTGACCATAAAGTTACTTCGACGTAACCTATCTTCACCAACACGGCATACCCCACAAACAGCGGCATTCAGCCAGAGCGAGTGGAAGGAGCCTAAACTGGGAAGCCCAACGAGTACCGAGCACGGCAAGCCGAAATCGGGTGGAGCAGATACAGGCCACAAGCCTAGCACCACCGCAGAGGGAAAGCATAGCGACGGCAGGGAATGGGTGAAGGTTAAAGGTTACAATGGTTTATACGCATTCAGGTTTACGCGCTCTTTCATATACAACGAGGCAAACGACGCCATCATACCAAGTATTCGTATTCTTGTGGTATGGCCGATGCAAACACGACTGGACGCCGTTAACGAGCAGGTCGTGAAAAGATAATTCGGAAATACCGATTTTTCTCCAGTTATTCGGAAATACCGAACAACTGAAAGATGTTTCCCCCAGTAGTCAAGTAATCCTTGACCACTGTTTATGCTCAAGTAGGGCAGGTGTTCGATAAAGGGACGCCTGCTCTATTTGAGTTTTTTACCCAGAGTTAAGGCCGTTTTGTGAAATAGAAACGTGCAAAATATGCACATTGCACCAACAAAGCAAACAATATCAGGTGCTTCTATTTCACAAAAAAGCCTTGAGTTTTACAACTTCTAAACACGGAGTGGCAATAATGAAGCTGAACAGCGAGTCGTCAGGTCTTAAGATTACGGGGCACAGGGGCAGATGGTACGTGTGCAGAGAGCAAACACGTACCTACCAAGGTAAGAAGCACAAGGTGTTCTTGATTGAGCATGAAGCATACGGCGACGACGCGGCATGCTTGATTATTGACGAAGATAAGAACGTCATTCTGGGCGACGTGTGGAATGGCTTTAAGGACCTTGAAGAGGCTGAGGACAGGGAAGATGAAGGTCTGTACGAAACGCCTATTTATCTGGGGTCCTAAGTCCACGCTTTGACACCATCATGAAAAGTGGCTAGGTAAAGGAGTACGAGGTTCACATGGACAACAGAAAGAAAGAGATAGCAAAGCTTATTGCGAGCACCCTTTCTAATGTGGCGGTCATTGGCTTTGGTCTTGCCATCTATGAAAGCAGGCCGCTTGCTTTGCTTGCTGGATTACTTGCAATTGCTTTAGCCATGTTATTAACGTGGAGGTCTGAATCATGAATACAGGCATTGCCGTTATTGCTGTTATTATTGCTCTCGGTAGCTTTGGCATTTGGCTTACGCGCAAAGCGTAATTGTTTTTATCTTATCACTAAGGCGGCTTCTTCCATATCGGACGAAGCCGCTTTTTTGCAGAGAGGTGGAATATGAAACATTTTTTTGATACTCTTTTGCTTGCCTTAGACGACGTGTCTTTCGCCAAGTATTTGGCGATGATGCTCGTGGGTACTTTTATCAGCCTTGCAACATACTATGTCGCTAATGGCAACGAGGCTATGTCGGGCTTCACAACGCACGCGCTGTCCTTGCCCGGCTTCGTTCTCTTATACTCTGGGTTTGGTGGCATTGTGGCCACCCTGTTCTCTCAATACAGAAAGCCATAATCGCGCATCTTACTTTTTGCACCATAGAGGGCACGAACTTCTCCATTTTGGAAGCGGTTCGTGCCCTTTTATTGGTTCAAAAAATATGCAGAAGGAGAAGCTCATGAGCAAATTGAAGAACTATATCGGTGTAAAATTGATTAAGGCCGCCCCTGCGAGCAAAAACGGGAAAGAAGGCTATGAAGTTGTGTATGCTAATCCAGACGGTACTAGCTATACGTCATGGTCTCCAGCAGATGTTTTTGAGCGTGCATACTTCCCCATTGAATATGAGGACCGTATTTCCGATGGTGACATTCAGGCTTTTCTTGAAAGTTCAGAAGTTCTCGTCGAAACACGTAATGGCAAAACAACACTTGTGGAAATCACTACTCCCACAGGCTGGGAAGACCTCGCAACCTCTTCTTGTGTTAGCCCAGAAAATTACGACAAAAACCTTGGCAAGAAATACGCTCTTGAGCATATCAAAAACCGACTTTGGAAACACTTCGGCTTTCTCCTGCAATGGGCAAGGTATGGCCTTAAGTAACTATTAACGAACTACAAAGGTCATCATGCAAATCGTCCGCACAGATGAAGAGATTGAGGCAACCGTGAAAGACATAAAGGCCGCCGTAGCTAGCAAGTATGCGGATTTTAGTTGCTTTTATGGCTTTGCGGCCGCCGGTGCGTTACTGCTTCACGACTGGCTTACTGACGAGACAGTAAGGTCGTCACCGTTTAAACATTTTGCAAATCCACAAGAGGAATACAATGAAGACGCTGACGTTCAAATTTGAAATCTCCGATGGTGAGCTTGAGTATACAGTAACGCATGACGGCGTTAGCCCTTACCAGATTTACACATGTGCATTGATTGCCTCGCGTGCATCAGTGCAGAATTTGACAAAGGCTATGGCTCAAAATGGCACGTCTGATTTTGATAGAGACAAGCTCTTTGACAAGGCACGCGACTTTGCACGCGAGTACGTGGACGCATAACAACCAACCATCGTTCCATGCTGTAGGCTTGACCTTGCTATGGGGGCATGATGCGTGCGGCAACAATGCGCACCCCCAAGTCTCTGCGGAGGACATCCGCACAGGCACTCCTCCATATGTAGCTCGGCATGTGGCATGTAATTGTTGCTCGAGCTTGGTGGGACGGCTTCCCCTGTCGTCCTACCCCTACACCATGGAACGATAACAACTTTATGGAGAAGGTTATGAATAAAATCACCATAACGTTCGGTTATGACGGGGATATTGACGAGGCCTCTCTTGAAGAGATTTTTGACATGGTCATGTCTGTTCAGGGCCGAAACGTATCCCCCGTAGAACTTCTTTATGCAGGCTGTACATTTCATCGCTACGCTGTCGAAAGGTTCACAGAGGATGCTCTGGCAGAGGGTAGAAGCAAAGAAGAATGCGACGGATTGATTAACGCGATGTCGGACGCAGTAAACGAGCTAGACTTTGATGAAATCAAAGAGAGGTTAGCCTAGTGATTTTCAAAGCATCCACACCACACGAACAAGTGCGCTGCATGATAGCGGCGTTTTTTTTGGCCTATGAACAGTCTCGAAAGGCTTAACTCCGCCTTCGACCGCCACCCTTTGTGGTTCGCGGCCGTCGGTTGGGCACTTGTTGGACTGGTCTACATTCACCACTTCTTTTTTCGGGGGTAACCATGTGCTTCAACGCGTGTCCATATTTCAACCGCTACACGGAAATGTCGTCTTGCCGGTGTAACGAAGAAGGCCTTCTCCCTTGCGAGATTGAAGAAGCTGATGAGGTGGACGACGATGAAGAGGACGAAGAAGTAGACATAAGGGAGTGAAAAATGGACTTGGTAACTATTCGTGCATCATCCCTGCCTGAACTTTTCGACTGTCCGGCAAAATGGGAGGCAAAGCATGTTAATAAAATGCGCTTGCCGTCATCTCCTGCATCTACGCTTGGCCACGCCGTACATGCAGGCACAGCCGCCTATGACCTCGCCAATATGCACGGCAAGCCTATTAGTGTTGACGACGCTACGGGTGAACTGGTGGACACAATCTATAAGCCAAAAGATGATGTTGACTGGGGAGACTCTAAGCCTCAAGAGGCTGAAAAGATAGGCATCAATCTCTTGCGTAACTACTGTGCGACCATTGCTCCTCAGTTCAACTTTGTTGGTGTAGAAGCCACATGCGAACGCCTAGAAATAACGGATATTGGACTTGCGCTTACAGGTACAACAGACCGCATTTATCAAACCATATCAGACGACCCCTTTGGTGACCCCTTAAGTGCAAGGCCAATCTATGGTGTTGCCGATATAAAGACGGGGGCGAAGGCTGTTTCTGCATCTGGGCACGTTGAGACAAAAGGGCATGCCGCACAACTAGGTGTTTACGAACTTTTGGCCTCAATACTTATAAAGCAAAAGCTTGAAGCCCCTGCCGTTATCATGGGGCTTCAAACTGCCAAGACAGCCAAAGCACAACGCGTGGCTACTGGCTACATTGAGGGTGCTTCAGAGCTTCTTGTGGGCACGGATGAACGCAAAGGGTATCTCGATATGGCCGCTTCCATAGTTCGGAGCGGCTCTTTTTATGGCAATCCTCGGTCCATGTTGTGTACCGAAAAGTATTGTCCAACGTATAATTCATGTACATGGAGAAGGTAATCATGACACAAACATCTTTGGCATCGCTTCGCAACATTGGCACAGCCGCACCAGTGGAAGTAAAACTTGGCTTTGACACAGTACAGGGCTTTGAAGGCTTGCAACGCGTAGGCACGTTGTTCTCTCATTCTGAACTGGTCCCAAAACGGTTTCAGGGAAAGGAAGGGATTGCAAACTGTTGCATCGCTGTCGAGATGGCTATGCGCATGGGGGCAAGCCCTCTTATGGTTGCACAAAACTTGTACGTCGTACACGGAACCCCGTCTTGGAGTAGTGCCTTTTTGATTGCCTGTTTTAATCAATCGGGACGCTTCACTCCGATTACATACAAATTTGAAGGTGAGCGAGGCACGGACAATTGGGGGTGCAGAGCGGTAACTTCATATATTGGCGGTGAGCAAATAGAGGGAACACTCATCACCATAGAAATGGCCAAGAAGGAAGGGTGGTATGGTAAGAGTGGAAGTAAGTGGCAAACCATGCCAGAGCAAATGCTTCGCTATCGTGCCGCCGCTTGGCTTATACGGACTACCGCGCCAGAGATTGGCATGGGCTTCAAGACTTCAGAAGAGGTTGTGGATGCATATGACATGGCGCAGGACGAAAAGGGAACCTTCACCATTACAACGGCGGATATTTCGGAAGTAGTCACTCCACGGGAGACTCAGGTTGAACAAGTCGAGCAACCTTCACAAGCAAAAAAGGTGAAAAAGCAGTGTACTGAGAAGGAACAAGCCCCTGCTCCAAAAGCTCCGCCTACGCCTCAAGCTCCACCTGCATCTAAAAAGATTGTGCCACCAGCCCATCCTAATCCTGCATCAATTCACCACATAGACGAGGAGACTGGCGAGGTTGGCACGTATACAGTTTCTTGCCCTAATAAGAACGGTGCTAATGTCAACGAAATTGACTGTGCTGGTTGCCCAAGTCGCCAAGGTTGCCC
>JAWXUA010000085.1:0-12311 GCA_044433065.1 Pseudomonadota bacterium | reverse complement strand
CCAGACCCCCTCCTCCTTCTAAACTTTTTATTTGCGATGATAGTAACGTTTTTTAATGGCGTTCGCGGCGCATGAAAATTAGAAAGGATGGAATTCTCCGTGGCCCTACTGTAATTCGCTGAACAAAATACGTATGGCTCCGCATAATGTTCTGTGGTGTTATGGTAGTCAGAAGAAAGATACACGTAGTAAAGGCTTACTCAGCTACAAGTAGAAATAGCAAAGGCCCGTATCACATGGTACGGGCCTTTATTGTTTGTTCATATATTTGCAAACTATAAACTTTTACTTTATAAGGCATTTGTGCGGTTGCCCTTCTTCGTCTTATACGTCTGCACGGCGTTTACAGATACAAGGAGGGAACCAGTCATGCGAGCTACATTAATAGCAATCTGCGCTTTGGTTCTTGTCCTATTATTAGCAAATCCTGCTAACTAGTAGTTGACCTCGAATCACTAGCACTGATTCGAGGTCATAAATATTGGCCCATTGCTTGGCAACCGTACACTGGGGGCGTTCACTATCTCTATGAGGCCGCCGTGCAAGCCCTACGTTCTGCTCCAACAGTACGTAGGGTTCCCTTTTTCATACTGAGCATTTTTTCTCTTGTCTAGTAGATTTTTACCATCACATTATAGAAACAATAACGGCCCGTATCACATGGTACGAGCCTTTATTGTTTGTTCATATGTTTGCAAACTATGCTTTTTTACTTTATAAGGCTTTTGTGCGGTTGCCCTTCTCCGTCTTATACGTCTGCACGGCGTTTACAGATACAAGGAGGGAACCAGTCATGCGAGCTATTTTCATCTCGATTATTGCTTTGGTTCTTCTTCTGTTATTAGCAAATCCAGCTAACTAATAGGTGACCCCGAACCACTGCGAATGGTTCGGGGTCAAAAAATGTAAACTTGGCAACCGTACACTGGGGGCGTTCACTATCTCTATGAGGCCGCCGTGCAAGCCCTACGTTCTGCTCCAACAGTACGTAGGGTTCCCTTTTTCATACTGAGCATTTTTTCTCTTGTCCAGTAGATTTTTGCCATCACATTATCAAGCAGCTCTCACCTATAGTACTCTGCATTGCATATTTCCGCCCCACACCAAACGTCAATGGAAGCCACATATTGCGCGTTAGCCATGTGGCCGCGATTTTTCACTCAAAGCTCCCAGCTATCATCTACAAATAAAAAGTTTTTCCCCTTCCCCCCAGCCATGCCACCCACACAAAAAAAGGCCACCTCGTTTGAGATGGCCTTTTTCAATGTAGCTAATGGGATTTACTTCTTGTAGGAAGCGAGGAACTTCTTGGTTTCAGCTGCAACTACAGGAGAGAGCAGGATAAGACCAACAAGGTTCGGGAATGCCATGAGGCCGTTGAAGATGTCGGAGAGTGTCCATACAACGTCGAGCTTCAAGACGGTACCGAGACCAACGGAGGATACGAAGATCCAACGGAAAGGCATGATAGCCTTGCTACCCAAGAGGTAGGAGATGGACTTTTCACCGTAGTAGCACCAACCGAGGATGGTGGAGTAGGCGAAGAAGATGATGCTGATGGTGATGATTTGGCCACCGAGGTTAGGACCGAAGCTAGACAACGCAATGCTGTATGCATTGGAAGTCAAAACTGCGCCGTTTGCGCCAGAGTCCCAAGCACCGGTTACGATGATAACCATACCAGTCATGGTACACACGATAAGGGTGTCGATGAAGGTTTGGGTCATGGAAACGAGAGCTTGCATAACTGGGGAATTGGTTTGTGCAGCAGCAGCAGCGATTGGAGCGGAACCAAGGCCGGATTCATTGGAGAACAAGCCACGAGCAACACCCATGCGGATAGCGAGCATAACGCCAGCACCAGCAAAGCCACCAGTAGCAGCAGTTTCGGAGAAAGCAGATTCAACAACCAAAGCAAAAGCGGCAGGAAGTTCGCCAGCGTACATAACCAAGATAACGATGGATGCAACACTGTAAACAGCAATCATGACAGGCACGATAACAGAAGTTACACGTGCGATGCTCTTAATACCACCAAGGATAACGCCAGCGGTGAAGATGATGAGAATCATGCCGGTGTGGGCAGTTTCCATACCGTAGCTATTTTGAACAGCTTCAGCAACGGAGTTGGACTGTACCATGCTACCAATACCGAAACTTGCAACAGCGGCGAAGATTGCGAACAAAGCGCCAAGCCATTTCATGTTAAGGCCCTTGGAGATGTAGTACATTGGGCCACCAGAGATGGAACCGTCAGCTTCTACAACGCGGTATTTAACAGCCAAAACAGCTTCTGCGTATTTGGTTGCCATACCAACAAGACCAGTCATCCACATCCAGAAAAGTGCACCAGGGCCACCAATACAGATAGCGGTTGCAACACCTGCAATGTTACCAGTACCAACGGTAGCGGAAAGCGCGGTCATCAAAGCTTGGAAGTGCGAAATGTCGCCTGCTGCGCCTTCTTCCTTACGTACAACCAATGCTTGATACAAAGCAAATGGAAGCTTGGTGAACTGAATACCCTTCAAGAGCAAGGTCAACCAAACACCAGTACCAACCAACAGGACCATAAGGGGAAGACCCCAAACGTATCCATCAATAAGGTCTAAAAATTCCGACATACCAAAGCCTCCTCTCATTCTTGGGTATATAAAAAAATATGCGATACATCATTGCAACAGGACTTTCCTGACAAATCACAAAAGAAGTAATAAACAACTATGTGCTGTATCAATGAAAGGAACCTACCCCAATTTTTTTTACCTTGCAAGCATGATTAGTGCAAAATTGTAAAAAAATGGGATTTTTTTGAGTATACACATATTTGTGTAAACAAGGGCCTTTAACCGCTATCCTTGTATTTTTTTGTTAAGAAGGCGCAACTTTTTGTGCGCTCAACTAGTCGAAAAGACACATATTGTGCAAAAAAGCACAAAGCTTTTACATGCTATACTATAGGCTTATAAAGTGCACGCTCACAGAAGCTTTGAGTACTGAACAAAAGCCTTTAACATTTTTGAAAAAAGAAAGCGCGAAGGCACATACTATGCCCACGCGCTTCACATAAAAAAAGTTTTTTCTATCTACTATATTACAAAGTCACGTTCACCGCAGCCGCTACACGTGTCGCCTTCGCTCTTGCAGCATCAATAGAGTCATCAAGAGCCAATGCAACACCAAGACGACGACGGCCATGTATTTCAGGCTTACTAAATATACATAAAGAGGTGTCTTCTTCAGCTAATGCCACATCAATATTATGGAAGGCTGGCGACGTGGAATCGCCTTCTGGCAAAATAACAGCTGATGCCGCAGGACCATATTGGCGGAGTGTTGGTATGGGCAAGCCAAGGATAGCCCGCGCATGCAAGGCAAATTCGCTCAAGTTCTGCGAAATCAAGGTCACAAGACCAGTATCATGAGGGCGTGGCGACACTTCACTGAACCACACATCATCGCCCTTGATAAACAGCTCCACACCAAAGAGGCCATAGCCGCCAAGCGCACCAGTTACAGCCGCGGCCATTTCTTGTGCCTTAGCACGTGCCACGTCGCTCATGGCTTGTGGTTGCCATGATTCACGGTAGTCACCGTCTTCTTGGCGGTGGCCAATGGGTTCGCAGAAGGTCACGCCACCGCAATGCTGCACGGTCAACTGTGTGATTTCATAGTCAAAATCAATAAAACCTTCGATAATGACACGTCCAGCTCCTGTGCGTCCGCCTGTCTGTGCATAGGCCCACGAAGCGTCAATATCAGCTTCCGTCTTCACAACGCTCTGGCCCTTGCCTGACGAAGACATGACCGGCTTAATGACGCAAGGCATGCCAACCTCAGCGATGGCCGCCTTATATTCCTCTTCCGTGGAGGCAAAGCGATATGGTGACGTTGGCAAGCCGAGCTCTTCTGCTGCAAGACAACGGATGCCTTCTCTATCCATGGTCAAGCGCGCTGCTCTCGCCGTAGGAACCACATGAAAACCTTCAGACTCAAGCTCCAACAAAGTTTCCGTAGCAATAGCTTCAATCTCTGGCACAATGAAATCTGGCTTTTCTTGCTCCACAATGGCACGCAAAGCAGCCCCATCTAACATAGAAATAACATGGCAACGGTGGGCCACCTGCATGGCTGGTGCGTTGGCGTATCTGTCCACTGCGATGACTTCCACGCCAAGGCGCATGGCCTCAATAGCCACTTCACGGCCCAATTCACCCGATCCCAAAAGAAGCATTTTCGTTGCTGATGCTGTCAACGCTGTGCCCAAAGTGACCATGTCTACCTCGTATTTGTTAGGAAAGTATACGTTTATTAAAAACTCTATGGATAACGTCCCCACGCTAAGTGGGTCATCTTCTTCTTTTTATATTTTCCTACCACAAGCTTGAAGTAAGGGCAAATGGTGGGGATTGGTTTTGAGGACCAGCTGGAAGATGACAGAAGATAGATGCACTCGGCTTCGCTGTCTTTTGCCTTTCTCTTACTCCCTAACCTCTTCCCTTGCTTTCCATAACGCTTTTAGGCATTATCCAAAGCGGTACCTACAGTACCGTCATACCTAGCGACCGTGGGCAACCCACGGGGTCGCTTCCAAGCACTCGCTTACCAGCGGCTCTCTACTGTTGCGTCTACGGTCGGGAGTGCGAGGAATACAAGACCCCTAAAGGAAATAACTCCGCCGTTCGCTAGGTCGGCTGTAGGCTCCCGGCATTTGCCAAATTTTTACGCGGGCAATGCCGTACTCTTTTGAGGAGCATACGTCATGCCAACATTGCGACAAAAGGTTGAGTCTTCGACTATTGAAGCAGAGCACGTGCTTTTGCGGATTTTAGAAGCAACTCATAGCCATACAAGTCAGGATCTCGCAGATTTTTTTGACACATCGCTGAGCTCGGCACGAAAGGCTATTGCGAGCATACAAAAAGGTGGTGCGGTCCCTGATTCATGGTTTGTCGCATTGATGTGTATGCAAAATGTGCATCCTGAATGGGTACTCACAGGCAATGGTCCGCGTTGGATTTATAGAAATCCTGAAGGTCATTACGAAAGTCATGAGGCTTTCACAGCACGCCAAGATGAGCGCGAAATATTGCAACATCTTTCCACTGATGCCTTATTATATGAGATTAGGCGGCGCACTGTGAATGCCATGATGGCTTGAAAAGCACCTAACAATCCACCTGAAAAAGAAAAAGCCTTAGCATAATCATTTGATATGCTAAGGCTTTTTGTGATGTATGCAGTTTTGTGTAAAAGACGGAGAGGCAAGCGTATAGAACTTGTCCTTTGCATCTCTTTGATATAGTTTCACGCTGTGCGGTTGCCCTCAAAAGTCTTCTATGTCTGCTAGACATATAATGAAACTGGAGGGACCAGCCATGCGTATTCTTATGATTACGATAAGTGCTTTGGTACTCGTCCTGTTGTCAGCTAATATAGCTCAATAACAGTTGACCTTGGACTAGAGCCACTAGTCCAAGGTCATAAAAATAGCGTCTAATAAGGCAACCGCGCACGGGGCATTAACCATGCCGTGCAAGCCCTGCTTCCTACGCCAATAGGAAGCAGGGCTCCCTTTTGTCTTAATAACTTTTTTTGTGGATGTCTAGTTTTTTAGCCCATTACATGCGCAAATGAATTTGAAAAAGAAAAAGCCTTAGCATAATCATTTGATATGCTAAGGTTTTTTGTGATGTATGCAGTGTTGTGTAAAAGACGGAGAGGCAAGCGTATAGAACTTGTCCTTTGCATCTCTTTGATATAGTTTCACGCTGTGCGGTTGCCCTCAAAAGTCTTCTATGTCTGCTAGACATATAATGAAACTAGGCTATGTTTCAACCTGCTTCTTTTGCTTTCTGGCTTCGTCAAGCTTATTTTTTACTCAGGTCATGTATTAGCGTATACACTCCCCTCGTAAAAAAGTCGCTTTCCTCGCCAGAAAAACAAAATAAGCGAGCTTTAAAGCATAGCCTTCGGAGGGACCAGCCATGCGTATTCTTATGATTACGATAAGTGCTTTGGTACTCGTCCTGTTGTCAGCTAATATTGCTCAATAACAGTTGACCTTGGACTAGCGCCACTAGTCCAAGGTCAGAAAAATGTAACAGTATAAGGCAACCGCGCACGGGGCATTAACCATGTCGTGCAAGCCCTGCTTCCTACGCCAATAGGAAGTGGGGCTCCCTTTTTTCTTAATAACTTTTTTTGTGGATGTCTAGTTTTTTAGCCCATTACATGCGCAAATGAATTTAAAAAAGAAAAAGCCTTAGCATAATCATTTGATATGCTAAGGCTTTTTTTGTTCACATAAAGCGCTTCTTATTCAGCGCCACCTAAATACGCATTCTGCACATCAGGATTTGCCAATAAATTCTGGGCTGTGTCTTCCATGACGACGCGTCCGACTTCCATAACGTAGCCGCGTGTAGCGAGCTTCAGTGCTGCTCGGGCATTTTGTTCAACGAGCACAACGGTGACGCCAGCCTTATTGATGGTGCGCACGGTATCGAAGATGGAGCGAACCAAAATGGGCGCAAGACCGAGGGACGGCTCATCAAGGAGCAGGACCTTAGGCTCACCCATGAGGGCGCGGCCGATGGCGAGCATTTGCTGTTCGCCGCCAGAGAGCGTGCCAGCCATTTGTTCTTTGCGCTCTTCAAGGCGTGGGAAAAGCTCGAAAATCCAAGTAAGATTTTTGGCGATGCGCGCTTTGTCCGGACACGTGAAGGCCCCAAGCTCGAGGTTTTCAAGCACAGTCAGCGTGCCGAAAACGCGGCGGCCTTCTGGCGACTGGGTAATGCCAAGCTTCACAACTTCATGGCTAGGCATGGAATGTAAAGCCATATCCTTATAATAGATGCCACCAGATGTTGGCTTGATGAGACCGCTAATGCTATGAAGCGTCGTGGTCTTACCGGCGCCATTGGCACCCAAAATGGTGACGATTTCGCCCTCATTCACGTGCAAGGAAATGCCGTGCAAAGCCTCAACATTGCCATAATTGACCCTAAGGTCGCGTAATTCCAGAAACATACGGACCTCCTAATCCTCGGAACCTAAATAAGCCTCAATGACGCATGGATTACGCTTGATTTCGGACGGTGTGCCCTCAGCGATTTTAGCACCATATTCAAGGACCACGAGTTTTTCACAGACCTTCATGACAAGACTCATGTCATGCTCGATGAGCAGAACCGAGATGCCACGGGCGCGGATAGCCTCGATGGTTCCGATGAGCTGGGCGGTCTCTTGGTCATTCATACCACCAGCTGGTTCGTCAAGGATGATGAAACGTGGCTCGGTGGCGAGGGCTCGAGCAATTTCGAGTAGACGCTGATTACCGTAGGAGAGGTTCTTAGCAAGATTGTCGTGCTGGTCAGCAAGACCAACAAAGTCAAGCTCGGCAAAGGCACGCTCCATGGCCAACTTTTCCTCGGCCTTGTACTTTGGCAGATGAAGCATGGCACCAAGAATACCAGACACCATGCGGCAGTGACGGCCTGCAAGGACATTTTCCATGGCCGACATGTTCTGGAACAGGCGAATGGTCTGGAAGGTTCGGGCAATACCAAGCTCAACGATTTTGTGCGTTGAGGTGGATGTGATGCTTTGGCCGTTGAAACGGATATCGCCAGAATTGGGTCGGTAATTGCCTGTAATCAGGTTGAAAACCGTAGTTTTGCCAGCTCCGTTAGGACCGATGAGACCAACGATGGAACCTTCGTCAACAGTGAAGGAAGCGTCGTTCACAGCCACAAGACCGCCAAAGGTTTTGGTGACGCTGTCGAGTTCTAAAAGACTCATAGTGCCTCCTTTTGGGCGGGGGATTGAGGGGTCTGTGATGAGGACTTCTTGCCGAGAAGGTGGTCGAGCTTGAATTTACGTGGTAGAGGCGGCATGAGGCCTTGCGGACGGAAGAGCATCATGAGCATCATAGCCAGACCGAAGAAGAGCATACGTGCGCTTGCAAAGTCGCGGAATACTTCAGGAAGTCCTACGAGCAAGAAGGCGCCCAAAAGCACACCGCGCTGACTACCGCCACCTAAAATAACGATGGCAAAAAGGACCACGGATTCCCAGAACGTGAATGATTCTGGTGAGATGATGGTCATCTTTGCGGCGTAGAGCGAACCAGTCATGCCAGCCCACATAGCACCAAGGGCAAAGGCTGCGAGCTTATAGTGTGCAGTATTGATGCCGCTCCCTTCAGCGGCCACATCATCCTCTTTAATGTAGTTCAACGCACGGCCAAAGCGTGAGAGCTCGAGTCTGCGGAACAAGAACATGGACAGCGCAACCCACGCCCACACGAGATAGTAGAACTGCATGGGCTTGACGATGCGGTAGCCAAAGATGGTGGGACGCGCGACACCAAAGATACCGTTAGAGCCACCTGTGAGGCCAAAAACGTCGTTGACCAAAGCGATGCGCACGATTTCCACGATACCGATGGTCACGATGAGCAAATAGTCACCGCGCAAGTGGATGATGGGACGAGCCACCACAAGGGCGAACAAGGCCGCAACCAAGCCTGCTACAGGCATGGACCACAGGATGGGCACTTGGTATGTCGTGCTCAAGATGGCTGTGGTGTAGGCGCCCATGGCATAAAAGGCTGCATGGCCCATGTGGAAGAGGCCAGCTTGGCCCAAGATAATATTGAGGGACAGGCCGAGCACAGCGTACAGGCCAATGCTGACGCAGACGTCGGTCCAATAAGGTCCTGCCACCATGGGCAAGACTGCGAGGACAGCAATCACAGCTGCGTACATGAGATTACGTGTATTTATCATAATTTATCGGCCACCCTTTCACCGAGGAGCCCTGTAGGGCGCATGATAAGGATGACAATGAGCACGAGGAAAGCGATGGCGTCTTTCCACGCAATGGAAATATAGGCCGCGCCAAGGGCTTCAATGACACCGAGCAAGAGGCCGCCGAGCATAGCGCCTGGGATATTGCCGATGCCGCCAATGATAGCTGCGGTGAAGGCTTTCAGGCCGTAAACCCAGCCCATGGTGAAGTCGATTTGACCGTAGTAGAGGCCAACCATGACACCAGCCGCGCCGCCGAGAGCAGGTCCGATCATGAAGACCAGAGAGATGATGCGGTCAACGTTGATGCCCATGAGCTTAGCCGCGCCTTGGTCAATGGCAACAGCACGGATAGCCGCGCCAGTGCGGGTGCGGTTGATGAAGAAATACAGCGCCAACATGAGGATGAGCGATGCACCAAACATCATGATGCGCACAAGCGGAATTTCTAATCCAAAGAAATCGAGACTCGCTGTGGGCCGTATATCATTAGGATAAATCTGGAACTTCGCGCCGTAGATGAGCATGACGGCGTTCTGAAAAAAGATAGAGGCACCAAGCGCAGAAACAACGGCCGACAAGCGGCTTGATTTGCGCAAAGGGCGATAGGCTACGCGCTCCAAGAGATAGCCCAAAAGAGCTACCAAACCCATGACCAAAGCAATGACCACCAAAACGGACAAGCCGCCCGAAATGTGACCAGATAGGCCAAGAGACACAAAGAGCGTGAAACCAAGGTAAGCACCGATGGTGAAGAGGTCACCGTGGGCAAAATTGATGAGCTTGAGCACGCCATACACCATGGTATAGCCCAGTGCGATGAGTGCATAAATGCCGCCTACCGCAAGCCCGTTGGTCAACTGTTGTACAAATTCTTCCATAATGCCAACTCCAAACCCACGCATGCCGTGCACAATGCCATAGGGGCACATTGGGCCGCATACAGCAAAATGTAAAAGTACATTTCAATATATTGTAGGCAGATACGTGGAGAAAACAAAAAAGGGTAAAGAACAGCCGTATAGCCCCGACGTCAAAAACGCCGAGGCTATACGCTGTAATAATCTGGAATAACAGCTTTTTTTACTACACCCTGCTCTTAGGCAAGGTCAGCACTTATTGCTGCATGTTGAAGTTACCGTCGGCGTCCACGGAGTATACGCGGTACAAGTCGCCAACACGGTCACCCTTTTTGTTGAAGGCAATAGGACCAGAAAGACCAGGGAAGTCCTTCAAGCTGTTCTTCAGGTAGTCAGCGATATCTTCTGCATCGCTAGAACCGCCCTTGGCAATGGCTTCGGTGATAACACTGAATGCGTCGCCAGCAAGAACAGACCAAACGGAGTTAGGCAATGCGCCATACTTTGCTTGGTAGTCAGCAAGGAAGGTCTTGGCTTTTTCGGTGTCGAAATCTTGTGGAACTGGTGGGCTCAAGAAGAAATAGCCTTCAGCTGCGGCAGTACCTGCAATCTTCACGAGGTCAAGATTGTTGGCTGCGTCGCCGCCCATCATAGGCACGTCCCACTTCATTTCATGCTTTTGGCGCAAGAGCATACCAACTTCTGGGTAGTAGCCCGTAAAGAAGATGATATCTGGGCTTGCGGCCTTCAGCTTGGTCAAAATAGCGTTGTAGTCGCGTTCACCTGGGGTCAAAGCGTCATAGAAGACGATTTCGGTGCCTGCTGCGTCGAGCAAAGCTTTGGTTTCGTCAGCAAGACCCTTAGCATACGAAGAATTATCATGTAACAATGCTACGCGCTTATATGCATTATTTTGGATAACTTTAGCAGCAACAGCGCCCTGCTCGTCGTCACGAGGACAGGTGCGGAAGAAAAGAGGCATGCCCTTTTCGGTGAGGCGAACACTGGTGGAACCTGTACCGATTTGCACGATGCCAGATTCGTCGTAAATGTTTTGGGTGGCTTCCGTTACAGCGGAGCCATAGGTGCCGATGACAGCACTCACGTCGGAGGTGGTCAGCTTTTGGGCTGCGAGGGCTGCGGTGCGAGGGTCGCCGCCATCGTCTTCAATAACCAATTCGATGGTATCACCGTTGACGCCACCAGCCGCGTTGATGTCAGCCGCGAGCAATTCAACAATGTTACGCATGTCCTGCCCTTCACTAGCCCACTTGCCAGTTAAAGGACACATAAGACCAATACGCACAGTGCCAGCAACAGCGGTTGCGGCAACCATGACGCTCATGATCGTTCCCAAAGCCACAGTCTTCATAAGACTTTTCATACCTAAAACCTCCAATTGGATACGGCGCCTCCGCGTTACCTTAAATGGGCACGCGGCTAGAGCATTGCTCCACGCTACAATTTCCCTTCCTTTGCCAATGGCGCACAGTACATGCACAGCACATAATTGTCAAAAACAATAAACGCTTTATGCAAAATTCTTCATTTTACATAAAGCGTTTCGTGTAATAAAATGCCTTTTACATGCTATTTCAATAAATTACAGAGCTTATCGCTCACAACTTATTTTAGCATTTTTGTTAAACTGGAAAAAACTATGCCCTAAATACATGCAAAAATCCCCTAGGCTATGTCTTCAAGCTTGGTTATTTTATTTTTCTAGCGAGGCAGACGAAGTTTTTTACGAAGGGAGCGACCGAAGGCGGCCAAGCCGTGACCGTCAGCGAGTCTTCGAGCATTACGGGCATCGAGAGCAACGATGCGTACATAGACTTACGTAACTGTAGTAAAAAAGGAGTCAGCCCTAATCCAACAGGCGCCAGAAAGCAAAAGAAACAGTTTGACGACATACACTAGCGACAACGAATGAGGCATGCAGCTCTACTCATATCCGCATGGTTTTCCGCCATATCGCTCTCTCCAAGCCCACAAGGACCTGCCATATACTCCGCTTTCTTAATGAGCACGCCTGCAATACCCGGTTTGCGCCATGGAGCAAGCCAGCGTTTCACTTGGCCAGCACTTTTCAGCGCAGACGTTGGATTGTGTTGGCTATAGCGAAGGTGCGGAATGCGCTTTTCCAAAACGCTGAAAAGGTCATTAAGCACATTAATTTGTTGCCAAAGCGACAAGCTCTCATGATGCATGTCCACAATCTGGAAATAGCCCATACCATCTTTAGAGCGCAGCAAAACCCCTTCAAAGGCCAACGGCATGGCATACGGTCTCGCTTGGGCCGCAGCCTCACCAGCAGCCATAAGCTCCTGACACAACAGCCTAAACTCCTCGTGCAAGTGCTCTTGGCCGCCAATGACAACGCCTTCACCATTGAACAGTTCACCCGTCGTCATGTCAAAAATCACCGTGGTTCCCATGGGCAAAACGCAATGGTACGTGCCCGTCAAGGCACCGCCGCATGCTTCGCGAAAAGCGTCCATGTCCGCCATATATTGTGCAGGTCGTAGTTTTGAATGCGCTATGGTATCGAGCATTGTTTTTCCTTTTTTATTTTTAGCTTTGCTGGGGGAGAGAGAAAACTTTTGGAAACCTTTTCTCCCTCCCCCAGACCCCCTCC
>JAWXUA010000084.1:0-12456 GCA_044433065.1 Pseudomonadota bacterium | reverse complement strand
AAAACCCTTTTTGTTCACAAAAAGGGTTTTCCCTCCCCCACATAAATTAACAACCACCATTATCAGACATGGCGAGCCCTTCCTTGGCTAGTTGCAGCCCCATGGCGAGGAGAACGGGACCGACGAGCAGACCCATGGGCCCGAAGGCGACCATGCCACAGATGATGGAGAGGAAGATGAGGCTGATGGGTGCGTCCATGCTATTTTTGAGGAAGATGGGCCGGATGATATTGTCGGAACCGGAGACAACGATGGCGCACCATGCGAGGAGCCCGATGGCAGCGGTGTGTTGTGCGGAGAACCAGAGCCAGATGCAGATGGGTCCCCAGACCATGGCTGTGCCGACCATGGGGATGGGTGCGACCATGGTGGCGAGGAAGGCCCAGAATGCAGCTTGGGGTACGCCTGCTATGGTGAAGGCGATGCCGCAGAGGAGTCCTTGGATGGCGGCGACGAGGACCACACCAGCGAGCACGCCCATGACGGCCCCACGGTAGGCTTGGGTACAACGCTCATACATGTCTACGGGGATGGGGATGAGCGCGAGGCCAAAACGTTTGATGGATGCTGCGCTGACAGTGAAGGTGAAGATGAGCATGAGGATGACGACGAGGTGCATGGCGGCATTGAGGGCACCACCGGCAAGCCCGACACCGCCCTTAAGGGCAGCTCTGGCGGCAGTTCCAGCCATGGACGCGGCTTCTTGTGCAACTTGGCGTAGACCACCTTCAAAGCCAGGGACCTTTTTCACGAGATCATCGATATCACTGAGCTTTTCGCGGACTTCTGGCTTGTTAATCCAACCTGATTCGCGCATTTCGTCGAGGACGGCAAGACCTTGCACTGCTTGTGGCGCAGCAAAGCTGGTGACCATGGCGATGGGTGTTGCGATGCAGGCGAAGGCGATGGCTACAGCGACGATGGCTGCGGTGATGGGGCCGCGCTTGGCTTCAATTTTACTGGTGAATGGCCTGAAGGCGATGGCCAGACATGCTGCCGTGAAGACGGTGAAGAGGAAAGAGGAGAACATGGCAAAAAAGGCCAAGGATGCGGCAAGAAGAATCCAACGAAAGCGCATGTGTGCCTCGAGATTGGTGAAATGGTGAGTTATAAAAAGGGTGGGTAGCGATTGTATATAAGTGCGTTTTATTTAATGAGGCTGAGGAACCCTGAAGGCTCATCGAGAATGACTTGGGCACCGGCGGCCTGCACTTTTTCGCGGCCTTGGAAGCCCCAAGCACAGGCCACAGCCAGCATGCCAGCGCGTAAACCTGTTGCTACGTCAATGTCGCTATCGCCAACATAGGCGATATGCTCGGGGGCTAAATTCCATGCTTTGGCAATGGTGAGGGCTGCGTCTGGGGCTGGCTTGCGGGGCACGTCGGGCTTGGCACCTTCAACGAAGTCAAAGATATCTGGGGCAAAGTGTTGTGCTGCAATATCTTTGGTGAAGCCGTCAGGCTTGTTGGACAGGATGGCAAGACGAATACCCATGGATTTCAGTGTGTTGAGCGTATCCATGATGCCGTCATATGGTCGCGTATGGTCGTTGCTGTGGATGGCGTAGATTTCATTCATAGCGGCGAGCACGGCGTGCACTTCGTCGTCGGAGCATGAAATAGAGCCAACAGTATCAAGGTCTTGGGTCACAGCGGACATGCCTTTTTCCTCTGCTAAGAGGGCGCGACGAAAGAGTATCTCCATGCCGCTTCCAACGAAGATGAGGTAGTCTTCTTCTGGGTGGGTGGCGTGACCACAGGCGGCAAGGGCAAGGTTGGCGGACTTGGCAATGTCTTGCAGGGTGTAGAGCAAGGTTCCATCGAGGTCGAAGATAAGGGCTTGTATGTTCATGGTGCAAGTATAGCCTGTGATGCAAGGCTTGTATAGAGTGTTGGCGGTGAGAATTGTGGTCTTATGGCTTCATATACTTGTGCTTTGCACCCTTATAGCTCTTTATATGAGGGTGTGTCTTCAAACTCGATTATGTTGTTTTCCTCGCCAGAAAGCAAAAGAAGCAGTTTGAAGACATACCCTAGGATACAAAAAACGGTTGCACGTCCTATACGAAGACGTGCAACCGTTCATGTGGAAAAAAGCAAAATCAATACAAGCTGTTATTCTATGGGCTTATAATAAGGCATCAGAAGCCAAACAAGAGCCACAACAGCGTACCACTATTTATTCTGGCAAACCGTAGTAGCAACGCTTAGGTGAAATAACCTTGCCAGCCTTTTTCAATTCGGCAATGGCCTTGGAAATTTCTTTGCTGTCAACGTCCAAAGCCTTGGCAATGTCGCCTGGGCGTACTGGCTTGGCTGCTTCTTTCATCATTGCAATAATTTTATCTTCCATGGGATTTCCTCCTAATTGATAGTAATTCCTAACTAGATATACTCATTTTGTCAATGAAAAAATACTTTATGTGTGCGCTGTGCAGAACTTATGAGCGCACAAGACTTTATTGGCCTGAATATAGGCCGTAGTATACGCTGAATTGCTATAAAAATCATGTTATGCGTCATAATCCTTCTGGACCATCGCTCTTTATCCTTATATAGTTTGTGAGCTTTTAGGCATTTTAGGTCTTTTTTAGAGGCTTTTCGCCTCGCATACGACGTCGCAAACCTGATGAAACTATATGACCCAAGAACTTCCAAACATAGCGCATATGGTCATGTATAATGAGGATCCACACAATATCACCATCTCCTTTGGTGGTGCGTGGACCTTGACCCATACGCCTCAGGCGCACCACGATATTGTGCGCAAGCTTGATGCGCTTCCTGCATCTGGTCAGTCTCTCATAACGGCTTCTGTATCCCAATCCCTTACGCAAGAACTGCCACAGGTCACGCTTGTGGCGGAGGACCTTGGCGAATGGGGAAGTACGCTCATCACATGCATGGTGGCCATTATCAGGGCATGCCGTGCCAAAGGCATCGAGCCTGATATTGCACCATTACCCCTTGGTATTCAAAAGCTTATCACCCTTGCCTTTGCTGTTCCTGCACGAGCCAACGCAGAACGCATGGCCAAAACTCCGAGTTTTTTGGAGCGTGTGGGCGACTGGGCTTTGTCTGTACCCCAGACTTTCAGCCACGTTTTTTCATTTGGCATGCACGTGGTTCGCGGCATGGGCCGAGTTTTTGCCTGTCGGTCTGACATGCGGTGGCGTGATGTTGTGGCGCAAATGCAAGAATGCGGCTCCACAGCTTTGCCCATTGTGTCGCTCATCAGCTTACTTGTGGGCCTGATTTTGGCCTTTGTGGGCGCTGTGCAATTGCAGACTTTTGGCGCATCCATTTATGTTGCGGACCTTGTGAGCATTGGCATGGTGCGCGTCATTGGTGCCATCATGGCTGGCATCACCATGGCAGGGCGCACGGGTGCATCCTTTGCCGCTGTGCTTGGGACCATGCAGGTTAACGAAGAAATCGACGCCTTGCATACCCTTGGCGTCTCGCCCACAGAATTCTTAGTCTTGCCGCGGCTCATTGCCCTTGTGTGCATGATGCCACTACTCACTATCTACGCAGATTTAATGGGTATTCTTGGCGGTCTCATCGTTGGCATAGGCATGCTTGATTTGCACATGTCAGAATATATTTTCGCCACAAAACGTTCCCTCAGTGTGGCCAATATCTGGATTGGTATTGTGCATGGGACGCTGTTTGGCGTGGTCATCGCCATTTGCGGCTGCTATCACGGCATGCGCTGCGGGCGCAGTGCCCTTGCTGTTGGCGTTGCCACCACAGCGGCTGTAGTCAGCAGTATTGTGAGCCTCATTCTTGTGACCGCTTTTGTCACCGTCATGTGCAACTGGATTGGGGTTTAATATGGCTGAATATCTCCAAAGCCCAAATCTTAATTCGGACCTCATCTCGCTGCCCGAGCATCTCGACAACCCAGATTTTCTCAATGCGCCCGACCATCTCACCGTGCAGGACCTCAGCATCGGCTACGGTCAGCGTGTGGTCATGCGCGACCTGAATTTTGCCATCAAGCGCGGCGACATCTTTGTCATCATGGGGGCTAGTGGTTGCGGCAAGTCCACGCTGCTCAAAGTTCTTATCGGGCTTAATGCGCCCATGCAAGGCCGTGTGCTCTTCCACAATTCCACTCTTGGCACTGTGGATTTTTGGCATGCCACTGTGGCTGAGCGGCAATACATCATGCGTCACGCTGGGACCACCTTTCAAGGCGGTGCTCTATGGAGTTCCATGACCCTCGCAGAGAATGTAGCCCTGCCCCTCGAGCAGTACACCACCTTAAAGCCCAAAGAAATCCAAGACCTTGTCTCCTACAAGCTTTCTCTCGTTGGTCTTGCTGGTTTTGAGGAATATTATCCTTCAGAAATCAGTGGTGGTATGCAGAAGCGTGCTGGTCTTGCCCGAGCTCTCGCCCTTGACCCCGAAATCGTCTTTTTTGACGAGCCTTCAGCAGGTCTTGATCCCGTGAGTGCCCGTCTTCTCGACGACCTCATTGTAGAGCTGCGCCAAAGTCTTGGCACTACATTCGTCGTGGTCACCCACGAACTCGCAAGCATCTTTCACATTGCCACCAACGCCATCTACCTTGATGTCGAAAGCCGTACCATGAGCTCCATGGGCCGGCCGCAAGACCTCATACGTAGCCAAAGCGACCCCAACGTGCGTCATTTCTTAACCCGTGGCGATGGTTAATTAGGTTGATTAGTTAGCTGGGGGGAAGGGGCCCCTTAGCGTTGCTGTCTGCATCCGTAAGACTCGCTGCGCTCGCCTAACGGCTGTGCCTTCGGCACTCTTCGGGCAGCTAAAAAGGGGCCCCTTCTCCCCGCAAAAAAACTCCCATTATGGAGAAGAGATAGATGAGTAAACCTGTGAATAAGACCCTTGTGGGTGGCTTTGTGCTCGGAGCTGTGGGCATTTTGGTAGCCGCATTTTTTGCCCTTGGGCTTGGCGACATGTTCCAACCGACGACGCGTCTGGTCCTGTACTTTAGTGGCTCGGTATCGGGCTTGAACGTGGGATCGCCTGTGGTTTTTCGGGGCGTTCCTGTGGGCGAGGTTGAGTCCATCAATATCCGTTGGGATAGACAGGCGCAGACCTTCCAAATTCCTGTTGTTATTAGGACTCGCGCCGATGCCATTGCGGTAGCTAGGGCCGCTGATGAGCCCACACGCAATCAGATTTTACAAGACCTGATTGATAAGGGATTGCGGGGCCAGCTTGCCATGCAGAGCTTTGTGACAGGGCAACTTATGGTTATGCTTGACTTTTTTCCAGATACGAAAGTTATACTCCATGACCATGCGGAATATCTGCAAATACCTACAGTGCCGTCGCAATTGGAGCAGCTTTCTGACACCCTAAAGACTGTGCCGGTGCAAGAAATTGCTGATGAGTTCTTGGGTGCTGTGAAAGATTTTCGGGCCTTCATCAGTGCGCCAGAGTTGTTAGCAACCACGCGAACCTTGCAGGCAACCCTTGAAGAATACCGAATTTTGGGCAAGCAGTTCAATGAAGACTTGCCTGTAACGTTGGCACAGTTCGACAAGACCATGGCGAGCTTTGAAACAACCTCGGAAGAAACGGGCAAAGCCATGGTGGCTTTCCGCGAAGTATCGAGCTCTACAGGTGAGGCCATGGATGTGTTCAGTGCTGCATCAGCCAAAACAGGCGTGGCCATGGACATGTTTACGGGTGCATCCGAGTCCACAGGTGAGGCCATGGAAAGCCTTGTGTCCACCTTTGGTAGCGGCTCACGCACCATTGTGGACTTGCAAGATGCCATGCGCGAAATTACCAGCGCAGCACGGTCCATCAGGGTCTTCATGGATTATTTGGAACGTCATCCTGACGCTTTATTGACGGGCAAGCAGTAAATTACATCTTATATACTAGATAGATAGGTGGATTATGCACACAAAAATAACATCACAAAGAGCACAGGTTCGCACAGTAGCACGTGAAATGAGCATGGATAGCAGAACGCTGAGCCTATGGTTACTCGCGTTAGCCTGTGCATTTCTATGCCTCATGGCTAGCGGTTGCTCCATTGGTCAGCCAACAAAGCCAGCAAGTTTTTATGTTTTGACGCCACAAGCAAGCATGGTGGGCGTGGCTGATGTGAATACAAATATCGACGCACAAAAGGCTGATATCAAAAAGATTATTGGTGTCGGTCCCGTAAAAATCCCAAGCTATATCGACCGTCCACAAATGGTTCTGCGTAGTGGCCACGATGTGCGTATCACCCTAGACGAGTTCAATCGTTGGGGTGAGCCTCTAGCCGACAATATTCCGCGCATCGTCACCGATATGGTCGCTCTCCACGCAGGCCCCAATGTCTCCGTTGTGCAATATCCAAGTGCCAGCAACCGCCACGCCAACGTATGGTTGACCATGAATATCAACCGGCTTGATGGGGCTGTGGGCGACAGCGCAACCATTGATACATGGTGGTCCATCGTTTCACCAGAAGGGGCACTCCTTCACACAGGGCGCTACCGTCAGACTATCTCCGCTGGCCAAAACCACACAGAGCTTGCTGAAGCCGAGAGCAAACTCCTCTGGATGGCTACTAAGGCCGCTATGGAGTACGTGGAATTTACGGAATAACATATTTTTCACAGAGAAGACAAAAGCACCTACGCGTCATGTGTAGGTGCTTTTTTATGTTACTTTTTGCATTTAGAGTTTTAAGCGCGCATTTCTGTACGCAAAATAGAGCATGCCAAAGCTGAAACCTTTGAGGAGCATGGCGTAATCCTTATGAGCGAGGCGCAGTGCCTATAGGCATGGCGAGCCTGTGTAAAACTCGTGAATACAGGTGCTTATATACTCAAGAGCTTGCGCGGATTACAGCCCAAGACTTCGGCGAGCTTGACGGCATTCTTTTTGCCAATGGGACGCTTATTGTTTTCCATTTCGCTGATGTGGCGAATGGCAATGCCCGTTTTTTCCGAAAGCTGCTTCTGCGTGAGGTCTTCACGGTAGCGCAGACCACGCAGGTATACACTGGGCATTTCTTCGTCGGTGTAGGGTAAAACTTCTTCGATAGTGTAATATTCTTTTTCTTCCTCAATGCCTTCTTGGTGCATGAAGGTGCGTACTTTTTCAAGCTTACTATGAGGAATAAAATAAGAAAGTTCTACGGTATCAGTAGGGGGCGTTCTCGTGAGTTCCAACATATTCTACCTCGATGAGCCGAATGGTTTTATCTTTTACTTCCCAAACTACAACATAACAAGGTTTGCCCTTTTTAATATGGCAATGATGGCGGTTTTTACCAAGCTTGCTATAGTTTGGCCATACACCTTGCACAGCCCCTTCACTTCGGATGCTATCTAAAAGGATACGAAGTACTGGCCGGACGTTCTGAGGGAGTTTGTCAATTTGCTTAGCAACTTTCTTAGGGATTTGTACTGTCCACATTGTGCGTCCTCTTATTTGCCAATAGTTACCAAATTTTAGTATGCTGTCAAGCCACACTCAAGACGCAAAAAAGCCCACTTTCCTATGAAAGAGGGCTTTTCCTTGGTCTACAAACTATCAAGTTCCCGTAAACTATCACTCTTCAACACCAGTCACACTTTCAACAAACTCTCATCTTTCCCATAAATATTATACGGAGCCATACGCATTATGCCCGAGGGAATAACGCCACGGCCACTTGCATTGCATACATGGTTGTCCCCCATGCGTCGAGAATCGACATACGAAGGGAGAACTATCATCGCAATTAAAAGTCTTTGAAAGGGAGGGGGGTCTGGCCTGCCCGAAGGGTGGCCGAAGGCCATAGCCGTTAGGCGAGCGAAGCGAGTCTTACGGATACAGAGAGCAACGCTGGGAGGGAAAACTTTCTTCAGAAAGTTTTCCCTCCCCCAGCTAATTATATAACCTAAACCTACGCCTTAGCCTTTCGGGCTTTGTAGGCTTCGTAGAGTGGTGGGATCATGAGGAGCAGGATGAGCACCCAGAGCACCATGGCGTGTGGGCTTTCGAAGAAGATGAGCGGATCGCCTTTGCTGATGATGAGAGCTTGGGCGAAACCTGTTTCAGCGATGGGACCTAGGATGAGCCCGAGGATGAGGGCGCCTAGGGAGAAGCCAGCCTTTTGCAGGACGATGGCACCGAAACCAAAGCCGAGACAGAGGAAGATGTCCACCACGCTGTTGTTGATGGCGTAGGAGCCAAGCACGGAGAAGAGGCAGACTGTAGGGATGAGCAGTGGGATTGGGGTTAAGGAAATGCGCGCAAAATAAGGAGCCATGTACAAACCGACAATCAAGAAGACGAAATTCGCGAGGAATAACGAGAGGATGAAGGTGTAGGTCATGACGCCATATTTGGTGAAGAGCTCTGGTCCAGGGATGAGGCCGTGCACAAGGAGACCACCCATGAGAGCCGCGGCAACGCTGTTACCAGGGATACCGAGGGTCAGGGTTGGGATGAGCGAACCACCGACGCAACCGTTGTTACCGGCTTCTGCTGCTGCGATGCCTTCTGGGTTACCCTTACCGAAGAGGTCTTTATTCTTGGAGCGACGCTTGGCTACGTTGTAGGACAAGAAAGCTGCAATGGTTGCGCCTTCACCTGGGAGGATACCGATGAGCGTGCCAAGGCCAGAACCAAGACCGATGTAGCGGCCGAGGCCCTTGGGCATGGGTTCGCGCTTGACCTTGCTCAAGACACCAGCACCTTGGACAACGCCCTTAGATTGGGTCAGGGACAGCATCTGCGAAATGGAGAACATGCCGATGAGGACGGGCATGAAGGCTACGCCATCATAGAGGTCCGTGACGCCCATGGTGTAGCGGAGCATACCGGAAATGGGGTCCGTGCCGACGACAGCGATGATGAGACCGATGAAGCCTGAGATGAGGGCTTTGACGAGGCTTGTGTTCTCGTCAGCCATGGATACGATGCCAGCAAGACCTAAAATGGCCAGCAAAAAGTATTCTGGTGGTCCGAAGGACAGGGAGAAAATGGCCAGAATTGGAGCTAGGATGAGCAGCATGAACGTAGAGAAGATACCGCCACAAAAGCTTGAAATAACGGAAACTTTTAAGGCAAGACCTGCACGTCCTTGTTGGGTTAAGGGATAGCCTTCCATGGCTGTGGCCACAGCGGCTGGCGTCCCTGGTGTGCGGAGCAAGATGGCTGGGATGGAGCCACCGTACATGGCACCAGAATAGACGCCGCCCATAAGCACAAGGCCGATGAGTGGGTCAAGGGTGAAGGTCACTGGAATGAGCAAGGCCACAGCCATGGTTGCTGTGAGGCCGGGCATTCCCCCAATGATGATGCCGGCCACAGTGCCGATGAAAACGGCAAGGATGGTGGACCATGAGAGGAGTAAAGACAGGGATTCCAATATCATACAGTGGCCCCCTTCGGGCAATGCTGTGAAATGTTATGCTTTGAGCTTGCAAGGCTTGAGCTGATATGCCGTGAGCTTAATGGCTTGAGCTTGAATATGATGTAGCCGCTGAGTTTTTTTACCAGTGGATAAGGCTACCCACAGGCATGTAGACCTCAAGCAGACGTTCAAAGACAGCGTATACAAATGCCAAAACACCAGCTGTCGTCAAGATGATGCTGATGAGACTGCGTGCACCCAAGAGGAACATGGTGACGGGCAAGAAAATAGCTGAGGCGAGGTAGAAGCCAAGATAGGAGAAAGCCCCAGCGTATGCCAAAAGCACAATGAGCAGGGTCCAGAATGGCTTTGGGCTTGTGCTGAGGTGGAAAATTTCTTTTGCCTTTTCAGAATCTTCTGCGCTTTGTTTTTTGGCGCGAAGGGCAAAGAGCAGGAGCTGAATGGCACACAGGATGCCAAGCGAAACAGCGAGAAAGCGGACATAAGCCGCTGTGGAACCTTGAACCGCATTTGGGTATGCGGCAGTGCTGCCGTAAAGCAGCACTGCCAATACAAAAAATGCGCCAACAAGAAGGAGTTCAGCGTATTTTTTGGGCATGAAATCTACCAAGGATGAGCGTTGTAAAATTCTTGGGTTTGACCTTGCAAAGCCTTCAAGTACTCAAGGTACTCTGGGCCAGTCATAGGCAAACGGCTGAAGGTATTCTTTTCGCAGTCAGCAATGTAGCCAGCGTCTGCATTGATTTTTGCGAGCAAATCGTCGTACATAGCAGCGATTTCTGGGTCTACGTCAGCGTGAAGAACGAAGCCACGGGTTGCCGTCATGAAGACTTTAGCGCCTTGTTCAAGAGCGGTAGGAACGTCAGCCAAGAGGTCGGAACGGGTTTCGGTCAAAAGAGCGATAACACGAGCTGTGCCAGTCTTGTGTGCTGAGTACATTTGGGAAAGGTTCATGAAAGCAGCGTCGCAGTGGTTGCCAAGGATGAGAGCCTTTTGCTCAGTAGAACCCTTGGTTGGCAACATGTTGAAGGACACTTCTGTTGCGCCTTCAAAAGCCTTAGCGGCAATGAAGTCGTCAGAACCAATGCCGTTTACAGCAACGGTCAACTCATTGGCCTTAGCGGCAGCAATGAAGTCTTCAACGTTTTGGATTGGGCTTTCAGTAGGAACAACGACGAGCACTGGGTCGTCAACGGTGTTGCCTACAACGTGGAAGCTGTCGAGGGTGTAGCGAGCGCGTTCAGAAACGATGTGTGCAACGAGCTGGGTGGTGAAAACCATGCCGAGGGTGTAGCCGTCAGCTTTAGCGCGTGCGGTGTCTTCAAAGCCCTTTTGGCCACCGGAACCAGGAACGTTCTTTACAACGAAAGATGCGTCAGGCCAGTAATTCTTAGCGGCATTGATGAAAATACGTGCTGTTGTGTCGGTGGAACCGCCAGCCTTAGAAGGAACAACGATGGTGATAGGCTTTTCTGGGAAGGCAGCCATGGCAAAGGAAGGAACCAACAAAGCCATAGCGAGAACAAGCATAAGGATCTTTTTCATGAATACACTCCGTGCCGTTGTGATGGAAACGCGCGTGCACCTCACAAGACTCCAAGGTCCAGTAAAGCTTGGCTCAACGTTTTTCCATGCTGTTTCATTTGCAGCTTAGGCTCGCTGTCATGCTCATAAGGTGGGGCTTTATGAGCGTATAATGGCGAGCAGAATATCCCGAACGTGTCTTAAATCGCTGTATCATGCGCAAAGACACGGCCTTATACCATAAGAAATTACTTGAGTCCATATGGACAGCTTGGCCGCTGATTATCGACTTATAGTAACTATCGAGAAAAACAAAGCTTTTATTATGTCAATTTGTGCCATTGTGACGTTATGGTGACAATATTCTAGCACAGTTATGCTCTCTACATAGAGAAAGGTGGAAAGCACTATATATGTTTTCCACCGTCTCTCCTCATAAAAAACTAGTCCTTACTCATTTCAGCAGCTTTCAGCTGACCGCAAGCAGCCTGAATATCTTGGCCCTTACTCTTACGGATAATAGCGGTGATACCGCGGTCCCAAAGGTGTTTTTCAAAGGCCAGAACTTGTGCCGACGATGGAGCCTTATATGGGTCGCCTGCTGAAGGATTGTAGACAATAAGGTTGAGTTTGCCCTTAGTGCGAGCCACGAGGCGCACAAGTTGCTTAGCATGGTCGATGCTATCATTGACGCCGCCAAGCATAAGGTATTCAAAGGTAATACGCTCTCTAGCCTTAAGCGGATAGTTTTCCAGCGTGGTAATCAAGTCATCAAGGTGCCAGTGTGCCGCCTTAGGCATAATCTGTGCCCGCAGTTCTTGGTTTGGCGCGTGCAACGAAACAGCAAGGTACGCAAGGCCGCTTTCGCCAAGCTCACGAAGACCCTTTTCAATGCCGCACGTAGACACGGTAATTCTTCGCGGAGAAAACGCCAAGCCATCAAAATCATTCAGGCTCTTCAGCGAGCGCATGACCTCTTTCAAGTTCAAGAGCGGCTCACCCATGCCCATGAAAACCAAATTGCGGATGATAGGATGCTCTGGTCTTGCATCGCCCACATGGCGGCGTGCCACAAGGATTTGCCCCAGAATTTCGCCCATGGTCATATTGCGTTCAAAGCCCATAGTTCCCGTACTACAGAACGTGCAGGCCATGGCACAGCCCACCTGACACGACAAGCACTGGGTCATGCGCAGTTTTCCTTCACGCGACGAGCTTGGAATAAGCACCGTCTCCACCAAAGCTCCATCATGCAATTTCAGCAAAAACTTGATGGTCCCGTCGCTACTGGTCTTCACCGTCTCCACGCTAGGCCAACGGATAAAAGCACATTCACCAAGTCGCGCACGCGTAGCCTTAGAAACATTGGTCATGGCATCAAAGTCCTCAGCGCACTTCTGCCACAGCCACTGCCAAATCTGCTTGGACCTAAAGCGTGGCTCGCCAAGGTCCTCGGTCATAAATTTCTCAAGTTCAGGAAGCGTTAAGTTCAATAAATCAGTCATATTATAGGTATCCTATTTTTTTTATTGCTGGGGGAGGGAGGAAACTTTTGAAAAAGTTTCCTCC
>JAWXUA010000083.1:0-12527 GCA_044433065.1 Pseudomonadota bacterium | reverse complement strand
AAACCTTTTAAAAGGTTCCCCCTCCCCCAGCCTACCTAACACTGAACAAAAAATTAACTACAAGCGTCGAGCATGCGTACCAAGGAAGCGCGTGCATCGTCGATCATATGCGCTGGTGCGCTAACATCGAGGGCCGTGCCATTGGCAATGGCTTCGAGGGTATGCAGAAGCTTAGGCGCGGTGATTTTTGCCATATGTGAGCATGCGGCGTTGTGGAGCGGGATAATGTTAAGGCGACCAGCGTACTCTTTGGCCAAGCGTTTGACAAGGTTGATTTCCGTGCCAATGACAAGGGTTGCGCCTTGGGGCATTTTTTTGGCGTAGGCGATGATGAAGGAGGTGGAACCTGCAGCATCAGCGGCATTGACCACTTCAGGCGAACATTCGGGGTGCACGATGACGTGACAGCCGGCGTATTGCTCGCGCATAGCGGCAATTTGGCGGGTATTAAACTTGGCATGGATGGCGCAACAACCGGGCCACATAAAGAGGCGTGCACCAGAGTTTGCGGCTTGGGCGATGGACGGCATGCCTTGGTTGTCACCAGTTTGACGAATATTGATGATATGCTGATCATCTGGGCTGATGCCGAGAGTTTTAGCAGTGTTTTGGGCAAGGTTTTTGTCTGGAAGGAAGAGGACACCGTCGCCTTGTTCCATGGCCCAAGTGAGCATGGTTTTGGCGTTGGCAGAGGTGCATACAGCGCCACCATGGTGGCCTACCACTGCCTTGATGGCGAGGGATGTGTTGACATATGCAAGGGGCACTATGCGGCGACCGTTGCTGTTGAGGCGTTGCATGACAGCATCAAGGCGATCGGCTGGTGCCATTTGTGCCATGACGCAGTTAGCCGCATGGTCTGGCAGGAAGACGCGTTGCCCATTGCGAGCTAAAAGCGCGGCAGATTCTGCCATGAAAAACACGCCACAAAAAACGATATTGGCCGCGTCGATGGCTGCAACTTTACGTGCAAGCTCTAAGGAGTCGCCGCGAAGGTCTGTGAAGTCAATGACGTCGTCGTGTTGATAATGGTGACCAACAATGGCAAGGTCTTTGCCGAGTTGGTGGCGTAAGGTTTGAATGCGCTCAGCTGTTTCAGCTTCACTGTATGTGTTTATAGTTAACATGAAAAATCCTTTTTAATACGCATACTAAAATCTGCATTGGGTGCGGAGTGGGTTAAACGTCCAACGGAAATAAAGTCTGGTCCGTGTTCAGAGGCTGTGGCAAGTTCGCGGATGGTCTCAAGAGTGACGCCACCGCTGATTTCTGTTTCCATGCCTGATGGACCGGAAGATATGATTTCAAGTGACTTTTGCAAGAGGTCCACAGACATGTTGTCGAGCATGATGCGCTCAACACGGCATAGGCTTGCCTCATGGACTTCATCAAGGTTACGGCATTCCACTTCGATGGGTGGGCATGGCGCATAGGCTTTGCGTAAGGCGGCTACTGCGGCGGTGATGGAACCAGCTGCATCGATGTGGTTGTCCTTGAGCATCAACATTTCACAAAGGTTGGCGCGGTGATTTGTGCCGCCACCGCAGCGCACTGCATACTTTTCTGGATAGCGTAAACATGGTAATGTTTTGCGTGTGTCCAAAAGGCGCGTGCCTGTGCCTTCAAGCTCTTTGACGTAGCGCGAAGTCAAGGCTGCAATGCCTGAAAGGTGGGTGATGAAATTCAGGATGATGCGCTCAGCCTTTAAAACGTGGGGCGCTGAGCCTACAATCCGTGCGGCGATGGTGCCTTTGCTAATGGCAGAAGCTTCGTCGACAAAGAGTTCTAGGTCATATGGTTGGGCGTCTGGGCATCTATCCATAACAATGGATATGATAGGGAGACCCACCACGATAGTATCTTCTTTGGCCACGATTTCAGCCACCATGCGGTCATCATTGCTAAAGACTGCAAGGGATGTGAGGTCTGGGCCATCTTCGGCAAGGGCCATATCAATGCTTGCCATGAGATAGTTTTTGGCGTCATTTGTAAAGAAAGTATGGAAAAGTGTATGGTTCATGCTTGTTCCTTGGCGCGTCCAGTGCTACAGGACGGCAACGGTTACCGTGTGCTAACGTTCTTAAGTGTCATATGCCCTTTGGTCAAGCTATTGGGTGTTGTGAGATGGGAACTTTGTTTTTTATTAATGGATGACACACCCTAGTAATGACAATTATGGCCGCGCGTGAAGCATATATGAGAGGGCTTTTATGAGTATAGAAGAAAAAGCAGAACACACACACGAGGACAGGCTTCACGCACTTCATCAGCCATTGGAAAGTCATCCTATGGATGATGACTATAGTGACGATGTGAGTGAGCAAGGTTCTTTAGCTGATTGTGGCATGGATGTACGAAGTGATGCAGAATTTGCCCACCCAGCTGACATGGCAGAGCATATCGAGCACCTCTCGCTCGAAAAGCAGGTTTGCGTTCTGCGCAAATTGCCACGTGAAGACGCCGCAGATGCCCTTGCAGAACTGGATGAACACGTTCGTGTTGACCTGTTAGAAAATCTGGATCCCGACGTTGCGGCAAGTATTCTTGCTGAAATGTCCCCTGACGACGCGGCCGACGTTCTGGATGAATTGGACGAAAGTCACCGCGATGTTCTGCTGAACAATCTTGATACCGAAGACGCAGAAGAAATTCGCCATCTCATGAATTTTGACCCGTACACCGCTGGCGGCGTCATGAACACTGAGATTGTGATTTTGGACCAAAATTTGACGGCTGACCAAGCCATCATGCAAATTCGCCGTGAAATTGAAGATAAAGAAACACCGTATTATGGCTATGTTGTGGATGCGCAGCAAGTCCTTCTTGGTGTTCTTTCTTTGCGCGACTTGATTTTGCTCAAACCGGGTGTCATTCTTCGCGATGAGCTGAAAACGCAAGATGTTATTTCCGTTGTTTTTGACCAAGATCAGGGCGAAGTTGCCAATTTGCTTGGTCACTATAATTTCCTTGCCATGCCTGTTGTTGACTATGAAGGGCGCTTGCTTGGCGTTGTAACCTACGACGACATTTTCGACATCATGCAAGAAGAGGCTAGCGAAGACATGCTCGGCATGGTTGGCGCGGCCCAAGACGAAACCGTGGACACGCCGTGGCGCGAATCGCTTTTCGGTCGCTTGCCATGGCTTGTCATCAATATGTTGAATTCCACCTTGTCGGCTTTGGTTGTATTCATGTTTGAAGGGGCCATTGCGCAGATGGCCATACTGGCTGTTTTGATGCCTATGGTGGCTAATCAGGCAGGCAATACAGGCCAACAAGCTTTGGCTGTCATGATTAGACAGCTTGCTGTGGACAGGTTTGACAGCCGCAAAGCATGGCGTGCTGTTGCCCGTGAAGGGAAAATTGGCTTCAGCTCTGGTTGCATCATGGCTGTGCTGGTATTTCTCGGTATTGGTATTCTGACGACCAATGTGGCCCTTGCTTCGGTCATGGCTGCGGCTTTGCTGTGTGACATGCTGCTTGGCGCCTTGGCTGGTGGTTCCATTCCGCTTATCTTGCGTGCCCTTGGCCGTGACCCAGCCCAAGCTTCAAGCATTTTCTTGACCGCTATTACCGATGGCGCAGGCTTCTTTATTTTCCTTGGCCTTGCCACAACGTTTTTGCTGTAAATGGTGGATGCATGTCAAAAGTGCTCGATATAGTGGATGGATGCGACACAAAATCCTTGTTGGTCCCTGTTGACGATGATGCCTTTGCCACGGCCTACGATGCTGTGGATGCGTCCTTGCGTGCACACCTGAAGACCAATATAGCCCTGCATCATTCCATGATGGGCATGGCTCCATCATGGCAATCAAAGCATACAGAACGTGCTACAGCTGGCTTTACCATGACTGAGCATTGTCGCCCCATTTCGTGGGTGACCATTGTGCTTGCAGAAAATTTTGCCTCTGGGCCACGCCTTGTGGCGGCTTTGATGCCAGCCTTACTTGCAGGCATTACGGATGTTCAGCTTGTGCGTCTTGTTGATTATGAGGGCGGCGAAAGTCCTTGGCCTCATGTTTTGCTGGCGGCCTTGGAATTGGCAGGGCAAGAGCAGGTGGCTAGTGCTTGTGTGCAAGATGTAGTGGCCCATGTACAGGCCCATGCGCAGGCCCATGTACAGGACCATGTACAGACAAAGCCGACACAGGGACGCATCATCTTTTTAGGAGAAAATGCTACCCTGAAGTCGCAGTTGAGCCATGCTGTAGCACGGATGCCCAACGTTAAGTTCTGGGCAGAAGGGCATGCTCCGCGTTTGTATATTGATGCTGCGGCTAACTTTGACATGGATTTGATCCGTTGGGCACATCCTGATGGCGTAGTCTGTAATGAGTTTACAGAAGGCCTCAGTGCTGTCTATAGTGATGGGCCAGCAAGTCCGCAGGTGAGCAGCAAGCATGCGTTGACGCTCAAAAAAGGCTGTGAGGCATTGTGGGTATACACAGATTTACGCCGTGAATTTTTCATGCAAGATGCTGTTAGTATAGGAATTTTTTCTCATTCAGAAATAGATAGTGAATAAAGGAGGCGCCCATGGCACAAAGTCCCAAGCTCAATCTCTTGCGGAATATAGGCATTATTGCGCACATTGACGCGGGCAAAACCACCTTGTCTGAGCGCATTCTTTTTTATTCGCAAAAAATCCACCGCATGGGCGAAGTGCACGATGGCACAGCCACCATGGACTTTATGCCAGAAGAGCAAGAACGCGGCATCACCATTGTTTCTGCCTGTACAACATGTGAATGGGATGGCCACACGGTCAACCTTATTGACACACCAGGTCACGTGGATTTTACTATCGAAGTGGAGCGTTCCTTGCGTGTCCTCGATGGTGCTGTGGGTGTTTTTTGCGCTGTGGGCGGTGTGGAACCGCAGTCCGAAACTGTGTGGCGTCAATCAGAAAAATTTTCCGTTCCTAAGCTCGCCTTTATCAATAAAATTGACAGGCTTGGGGCTGACTTTGAAGCCGTACTTACGTCCATGCAAGAGCAGTTGGGCGTCACGGTTGTGCCCTTGACCGTACCTATTGGTCAGGGCGAAGACTATGAAGCGCTTATTGATCTTGTACACATGCAACGACTTGACTTTGATGAAGAAAGTCATGGCGAAGACTTTGAGATTACGTCGCTCACCGATGAAGATGGAGACCTACATATTGAGGCCCAAGAGGCTGATGTGGACCTTGCAGCCACATGGCATGAGCGCATGCTCGAGACCTTAGCTGAGAACGATGAAATTTTTGTGGATTTGTATCTGGGCGGCGAAAAATTCACTGTGGCCGACGTACAGGCTGCTATCAGACGTGCCACCCTAGCACGTAAAATCATTCCTGTTTTTGTGGGCTCAGCTTTGCGTAATGCAGGTGTACAGCCTTTGCTTGATGGTGTGCTTGCTTATTTACCATCGCCTTTAGATGCTGAACCTGTGCACGCTGTTCTGGGCATGCCAAGTCAGACGAGTGCAGGGGAACAGACTGAAATTATAGAAAGTTTTGATGGTGAAGACAGTAATACTGTTGTCATCAGTCCAGACAGTGACGCTCCTTTTGCAGGTCTTGTTTTTAAGGTCATCATGGATGGTGGGCGCAAATTATCCCTCGTGCGTATCTATGCAGGTACCTTGTCTGAAGGGGACTCATGTCTCAACGTGACGCGTAATGTGACCGAGCGAATTTCCCGTTTATACCGCATGGATGCAGATCGACGCGAAACCGTTGATAAGGCTTATGCTGGTGATATTGTTGCTGTAATTGGTCTACGCGAAGCTGGGACAGGCGATACCTTAAGCGCACCAGAGCGACCACTGCTTTTTGAAAATATCGCGGCCTACCGACCTGTTATCTCCATGGCTGTGGAGCCTCGCAATGCCGAAGAAAGCGATAAGCTGGACGAAGTTTTGCACCGTTTTAGCCTTGAGGATCCGACCATATCTGTGGAGCAGGATGAGGCCACTGGCCAGCGCATTGTATCTGGTATGGGCGAATTGCATCTTGAGATTATTATGGAGCGTATGAAGCGTGAGTATAATCTTGCACCACGCATAGGCAATCCACAAGTTGTGTATCAAGAAGCCATTAGCCAAGAAGCTGAGGGTTTTGGTGAATTTGATAGAGAGCTTGGGGATCAGGCACACTATGGTCATGTTGCCTTGCGCATGACACCGCGTGCACGTGATGCTGGTAACCTCGTTACCGTGAATTTGAGTGACGAGACAGTAAGCCAATCATGGCCCAAGACCGCTTTGGATACGTGGCTATCCGCGGCTAAGCAAGGGGTGCTCGACAGTTTACAAAGCGGACTTTTGCGCGGTTATCCTGTACAAGATGTGCATGTAGAGATTACAGCACTGCAACGTCGTGATGGTTCGTCTTCACCAGCTGGATACCATATGGCAGCTGTGGCGGCGGTGAAGTCTGTCATGGAACAGGCTGGACCCGTTTTGCTTGAGCCTCTCATGTTTGTTGAAATCACAGCACCAGAAAATCACATTGGCGCAAGTATTGGTCAGCTTGGTTCTCGTGGCGGTCGTGTAGAAAATATGCTTGATAAAGGTGGCATGAAGGTTGTACAAGCCTTGGCACCGCTCAGCGGCTTGTTCGGATTTTCAACAGCTTTACGTTCGGCCACACAGGGCCGTGCTGGCTTGATTATGCGTTTTGAACGCTTTGACCGCATGGAATAGGAGCCTATTTTGACCATCAAAGAAGCTTGGACTAAATGTCGTAGGTTGGTGCGCTTGCAATACCTGCGTCTCATGCGTCAAAGTGGTTCACCGCACTATATTTCCATGGGCATGGCTGTGGGGGTTTTTGTAGGCTTCTTGCCCATTATTCCCTTCCAGTCTGTTGTCGCACTGAGCTTGGCCTTTATTTTTCGAGGCAGTAAAGTTGCTGCATTTCTTGGTACATGGGTTTCTAACCCAGTGAATATGATACCTTTTTATGGTTTCTTATATTGGTTTGGTTCCTTTTTTTGGAAGACCGATATTGCATTAAATTATAATGATCTTTCACTAGCCTACATGATTGAGCAGGGCATTGGCCTTGTGGCTGTCATGGTTTTGGGTGGCGTCATTTTAGGTATTCCTGCTGGGATTATCGCCTATATTTTGACATTCCGAGGCATTAGAGCCTACCGTAAGCGTCGTATGATTGCGATTTTACGCAAACACGCCAATTCTCACATGGAGCCATAATGGCGCGAACTCGTTCAAGTTATACCAAAGGCAAAGGTTCTGCATTTCGGCACACTGTGTATGGTTTTGAACCAGCACACAAGAGCACGCCTATGTATGAAGATGCAGAACAAGGTCCTGCTTCACAAAATACGCCGCATCAGCCACGTGCCAAAAAAAGCCTTGGCCAGAATTTTCTTAAAGATGCCAATATTTCCGCACGCATTGCAGCACAACTTCGCACCACAGAAGAAGATTGGGTCATTGAAATTGGCCCTGGCCCTGGTGCGCTCACAAAACATATTTATGCTTCGCACCCTGCACGGCTTTTTTTGCTTGAAAAAGACCATCATTGGGCAGCGGAACACCGCCGTAAACCTGTGGGGCATGAGCCTCGGCCAGATGTTGTTTTGACCGACGCTTTGCTTTTTCCGTGGCACAAATTGACGGCAGACAGGCCATGGAAAGTCATTGGCAATTTGCCCTATAATGTGGCATCGCCTTTAATGTGGGAAATTTTTTCTCGTGCGCATGGTGTGCGACGGGCTTCTTTTATGATCCAAAAAGAGGTTGGCGAGCGTCTTGTGGCCAAAGCTGGAACCAAGCAATATGGCGCACTTTCTGTGTGGACACAGGCATTTATGCAGCCTGAGTGGTGCTTTGTTGTGCCTCCACATGTTTTTACGCCGCAGCCAAAAGTTGATTCCGCTGTGGTTGCGTTTACGCCGTTGGCAAATCGTCCAGATGCGCAAAGTGCTGAAGCTTTGTCATGGGTTTTGCACACATGTTTTCAGCAGCGACGTAAGCAGTTGCAAGGGATTTTGCGTCCACATACGCAAGATGCAGCGGCACTTTTGACGAGTCTTGGCATTGACCCAGCGGCACGTCCTGAAACCGTTGACCCTCAGACATTCATCAAGCTTGGCCTTGCCTTGCGTGGTAAAACAGCACAATAATTGCTGCCTGAAAAATTGTGCTATAGTCTTAGTACTCACTCGACTTTATTGCTTTAAGATATAAGTCATGCTTGCGCTTTGCCTGTTCTTTTGATAGTTTGCACAAAACGCTTGAGAAAAAGTGCGCAAGCAATGCTGCGAGTGGGGGAAAACTCTAGTTATGAGTGCGCTCTATTCTTATGCACATAACGCAAGAGGAGAGTACACGCATGACGAAGGCTGAACTCATAGACAAAATAGCAGCAGATACGAGCTTGGCAAAAGCTAGCGTCGAACGCCCTGTGAACGCCTTTCTTGAGGCGGTCACTGATGTCTTAGTCAAAGAGGGTAAGTTGACACTTACGGGTTTTGGTACTTTTGTTGTGGAAGAACGCCAAGAGCGTATGGGTCGCAACCCACGTACTGGTGAAGATATCGTTATCCCAGCTTCCAAAGTGGTGAAATTTCGTCCCGGTAAAATGCTGAAGGACGCAGTAAAATAAGGAGAGATCACATGTTTGATTCTTGGGCTATTCCTGGTGAGACCCTTCAAAGTGCCTTGATTCAAGATATTCCTTGGACCATGCCTGACCACTTCATTTTCTTCGGTGCATTGTACGCAGTGCTTGGCTGCATCATGGGCGGCGTTGGTATCGTCATGATCAAGTCCCTCTTCGATGCACAAAACAGCCACGGCCACCACTAAAATTTTTTGAGAAAATGAAATAAAGCTCTTTGCCTTCATGGTGAGGAGCTTTATCTTTGATGCATGGCTTTTGCTTATGCCGTCTTTGTCTGTTCTCTCATGAAAGGGAGTATATGACGAGGTTGCGTAAACACTGCATGAATGCCTCATGAATACGATATGTTTTACATGATTTTCTAGGCAAGTCCCCTATCTTGGGACTTGCTTTTTTTCACGAACTGTGTATAATCCTTCCTCGCGTCCAGTAATGGACACTTTAGTAAGAGGGAGGTGATTTACATGCCCGGCGTCTACCTTAATGAGGATGACTACAACTTCGACATTGCGCTTCGTCGCTTTAAGAAGCAGGTTGAGAAGGCTGGCATTCTTTCCGAAATGAAAAAGCGTCAGCACTTTGAGAAGCCTAGCGTAATGCGCAAGAAGAAAAAAGCTGCCGCTCGCAAGCGCCTCCTGAAAAAGATCAGGAAGATGAACATGGCATAAGCTGTGGGATTGTTGGCGTTGGATATGGATTTTTCCTACTATTCATTTTGCCAACAGTGCACCACGCCTATGACTTGATAATTTCGATCCATTTGGGGTCGGAGCTCGCGAATATCAACGGGGAGCTCGGTTCCAACCGAGTTTCCCGTGTCTTTTTTTCAGTCTTTTATTATTTCGTATATAACCATCTTTATACGTACACAAATTCAGGAGTGAGTCATGACTTTAAGCGAACGCATTGAAAAAGACTATATTTCCGCATACAAAGCTAAAGACTCCTTGCGTCTTGGTGTTTTGCGTCTCCTGAAAACCGCTGCAAAGAATATGCAGGTTGAATTGCGTCGCCCTGTCGAAGACACTGAACTTCTTGATCTTGTTATGAAGCAAGCAAAGCAACGCGTTGATTCCATAGATCAATTCCGTACCGCTAACCGCGAAGATTTGGCCGCTCAGGAAGAAGCAGAACTCACTGTAATCCGCGAATACTTGCCTCAGCCATTGACTGCTGAAGAACTTACTGCTGCCATTGAAGCTGCTGTCGTTGCAACTGGTGCTGCAACTATGGCTGACATGGGCAAAGTCATGAACGCTATTAAAGCCGAATACCAAGGCCGTTTTGACGGTAAGGCTTTAAGCACCGCTGTGCGTGCACGCCTTGCGTAAAAAGATTATTCATTTTATTCTCGATCACTATAAAAATACTGTGTGGCCATGTTATTCGTAGCGTGGCCCTATACCTATTGTATTTTTAATGCCGCTTAAACAAACGCCATCCCTTTAAGGACAACTATGCTCGACGCACGTACGCTTCAGGCTTTGGAATTTAGCAAAGTATTGCAACATCTTGCAGGATATTGCGTTTCTGAAGCAGGTAAAGATGCCTGCCTGACTTTAATGCCATTCTCAACGGCAGAAGCAGTACACGAAGCTGCGGCTTTGTGCGATGATGCACAGCTTTGGCGCGAAACGTCGGGCTTTGCGTTGACCTCTTTTCCCACCATGGATGGCGTGTTCCGCTATATGCAGTCGCAAGCGGCGGTGCTTGACCTCGACGCCTTATGGGCCTTGCGCCGTGTCCTGTCACAGGCTCGCCGTGCCCATGATTCCATTGCCGAAGGCGTTACTCCGTCACGCCGTGAAAGCCGTTGGGCACGCTTAGCCGCACTCAGCGAAAAACATCCCTTGCCATTCCGCTCGGTTTCGGGCCTTGAGCGTTGCGTTTCTGATGATGGCATGTTGCGTGATGAAAGCTCGCCAGAATTGCTTTTGGTGCGTGGCGAAATTCGTCGTATCCATCAGCAATGTATACGAAAAGTTAAAGATTTTGCTCAGCAGTATAATATCCTCCACTACTTGCAAGATGAGTTCATGACCTTATCGTCTGACCGCTATGTGCTCCCCTTAAAAGCCTCCTTTAAAGGCCGCTTGCAGGGCATTATCCACGACTATTCCCAGACTGGCGAGACATGCTATTTTGAACCCATGTTCTTGGTGGAAATCAATAACCGTCTGCAAGAGTTAAAGCGTGAAGAGCGTAGTGAAGAACGCAAGGTATTGATGTACTTGACTTCTTTGGTGCGTGGTGAGTTTGATGGCGTCAAGGCTGCATGCGCGTTGCTTGTGGAAATTGATATTTTGCTTGCAAAACAAAGCCTCGGCAAAGCTATCAACGGTACGCTGGTCTCCATTGACGATGATGCAGCTCTTGATTTGCGCGGCGCTCGCCACCCATTGCTGCTCCTCGCTGGCCACGATGTTCAGCCTGTGGACATTTCGCTTGCTCGCGATCAGCGCGGCCTTGTCATCAGCGGTGGCAATGCTGGTGGTAAAACCGTGTGTCTCAAAACAGCTGGCCTCATTGTGCTTATGGCGTTGGCGGCTTTGCCTGTTCCTGTAGCCTCTGGCAGTGCCTTGCCTCCGTGGTTCCGTGTCCACGCCTTCATTGGCGATGAACAAAGCCTTGAGGATCACGTCAGCACCTTTACTGCCCAGATTACGCATCTTGGCCGCGTATGGGAAAAGCTTGATAGGCATACCCTTGTTATTCTTGACGAATTTGGTGCAGGTACGGACCCAGCCCAAGGTGCAGCCCTTGCCCAAGCTGTGCTTGATGAGCTCATGGAGCATGGCGCATCCGTTATCGCAGCTACCCACTTTCCAGCCCTCAAAGCCTATGCCTTATCGCGTGATGGTGTGCGTGCAGCCTCTGTACTTTTTGATCCATCCACACGTAAGCCATTATTCTCATTGGCTTATGACCAAGTTGGTGCTAGCCAAGCCCTTGATGTTGCACGCGAGCATGGCTTGCCAGAAAATGTTTTGCGTCGTGCGGAGCATTACCTCCTCCTCGATGGCGAAGACACCACCATGCTCATTGATCGCCTTAACTCCCTAGCTGTGGCACGTGAGCGTGAGCTGACGACCCTCCGTGCTGAGGAAGCCCGTTTCAAAGCCCGTCGTGCCAAGCTCGAAGAGCGTTTTGAAAAAGAGCGCAAGGACCTTTTCGCTGATGTGCAAGGTCAAGCACAATCAATCCTCAAAGATTGGAAGTCTGGAAAAAGCACGTCAAAGCAGGCCCTTAAAGAGCTTGGTAAGGTTCGCGAGGGTATCACAGCTGAAGCTCTAGCTGCCAAAGCTAAAGCATCAGGGTCCCATGAAGATGGTGGCTTCGGCACACAAGGTGGCGCCGTAGCAGACAACACTCCATCCCTCGACGTGACCACGCTTCTTGTTGGCCAAGCTGTTTTCCACCGTCCATGGGGAAAAACTGCCTCTGTACTCGAAGTTGACCTTCGCAAAAAGCGTGTGCGTATCGACATGAACGGCGTAGCCCTTTGGGCCAATGCCAGCGACCTAACCCTTAAAGGTGAAGTAGCTAAGCCAAAAACCGCTGTCACCCACAAAGTTTCATCCTCCATCGTGCCCATGCGTCTTGACTTGCGTGGCATGCGTGCTGATGTTGCTTTAAGCGAGTTAGAGCGCTTCATCGACAAAGCACTCCTCGCTGGTATGCACTGCGCAGAGCTCGTCCATGGTCGTGGCACAGGCGCACTCCGCAAGGAAGTCCACACCTATCTTCGCCAATGCCCTGTGGTCGCAACGTTCGCACTCGCGCCCGAAGATCAAGGTGGCGACGGCATGACGGTGGTTGAGTTTAGGTAATTTTTTTTGGATTAACTGGGGGAAGGGGAAAAAACTTTTGAAAAAGTTTTTTCCCCTTC
>JAWXUA010000082.1:0-12685 GCA_044433065.1 Pseudomonadota bacterium | reverse complement strand
ACCCCCTCCCTCTTCAAAGACTTTTAATAACGATGGGAATTTGTTTCTTCGAATAAAAATTCGCGGCGCATGGGGGGATGAGGGGAAAGTATACAGGTGGGATGTAATAGAGAGGAAAGCATGGGGATTAAAGATAAGTTGGCGTGGCATGAAGCATGGTTCGCCTCATATACTGAAGGTTTTCTCGAGAGAGCAAAGAATGGACAAGGTGGGCAAGGTGGCCAAGGTGGACAAGATGGACAAGATGGGCAAGGTGGGCAAGGTCCTACGGGTGATATAGGTCCTTTTTTGCTGAAAATTGAGCACACTGCCAAAGTGCTCGCCAATGCCAAGACTATTGTGGCGTCACAAGATTTTATGGATCAGCTTGGAGCCATAGAGGATGGCGTTCATAGAGCTGATATTATTCACGCTTGTCATCTTGCGGCCTTGTATCATGACGTGGGGCGTTTTCCACAATACCGTGATTATGGCACTTTTGCCGATGCCTTGTCGGTCAATCATGCAATAGTAAGCGCAAGAACCTTGGCACGTGAAGGCATCTTGCAAGGGGAGCATCATGCAGTGCGCCGCCTCGTCATTGGGGCTGTGGCTTTGCATAATCGATATATCCTACCGAATACGATTACTGATACATTGCGCATTGTTACTGATGTGGTACGGGATGCAGATAAGCTTGATATTGTGCGGATTATGGCACCACAATTGTCTTTTGCCTCTCTTGAAGAAGCCAAAAAGCAGGCCAATAAAGATGGCCACAATGTGGTGACCATGCACGTCAAAGATGAGCCTGAATTGTGGTCAGAGGCTGTTGTCAAAGATGCTTTGGCTGGTCGTGTAGCAAAGTATACGGACATGCGGTACATCAATGATTTCCGCATCGTCATGGGGACATGGATACAAGAGTTTCGTTTTCCAGCAAGCCTTGAGCGCTTAGCCATGTCTGGTTTGATGCATGATATTTTTGCAGGCTTGCCGCAAAATGATGTGATGTCGGAGCTCACGGCATATTTATTAGAACCGCTTACGCCATTTGTCGGCGAAAAAACACTACGCTAAAGGTCTAGAAAAAATGTCCGTAGAAATTGATGCTTATGGTGGTGTTGCTGCATATTATGATACTTGCGTTGAACCCTTTCTTGCTTCCACGCGCAGACGTGTAGCTCGTTTGTGCCATGAGCAGGGGGCGCATCGTATTTTGGACATCTGCTGTGGTACGGGTAAGCAATTGGAAAAATTTCAAGAGCTTAGCATAAATCTGCCTGACGCCAAGGACACGACCATGCATATTTATGGGGTCGATATGTCGCGTGGTATGTTGCAGGTGGCACAACAAACAGCAAAAAAACAGGCCACATTGGGTAGGGCTCCTTTCATGGTGATGCGTTCTGATGCAACGTGTTTGCCTTTTATTGATGCAACGTTTGACGTGGCCATAGTTAGCCTTGCTCTACATGAAATGCCCATGGCCAGTGCTGAGGCCCTTGTGCATGAAGCTTTGCGCGTGTCTAAATCCTTGCTTATTTTGGATTATTGTATGGCTGAACGGAATATTGAAGTACCAGCAGCATGGCTTGCGTTTCTCGTGGAGCGTCTTGTAGGTGGCGAGCATTATCAAAATTATAAGGCGTTTATGAGGCAAGGAGCTGTGGAAGGCCTGATTACGCGTCTTGGTTTGCAAAGGGTTGTGCGCCATAAAGTTTGGGCAGGTGCTGGGGTTTTGGAACTTGTGCGTTCATGATTGTGGAATTTTTTGTTGGTACTACTGTTTGACTATTCAATTTATATTGTATGTATCATTTTTGTAGAGCTATTATATATTAGCTGCATATATAGGACCTGTAATGTACTAGAAGAGAATTTTTTGTCAAAACTATGAAAAAAAGCTAGCCTAATTGTCTTTTTCAATGTAGTAGTGCGTTATACAAAAGAGTTTGCTGTAGTCTAAAGCTTATATTGTGATACTAAAGGGGTGTATGATGAAGGTTTCCGCGAAAACTCGGTATGCGGCACGGATTTTGTTAGCACTCGCACGTGCCCAAGAAAAAACAACGAGTTATGTACCTTCTGCTCAGCCTGAAAACGCAGAAAATGCTTCTTTAGTAAACGAGATGGCTACAAATAGTGATGACTATGCACATCTTTGTGATGCTTATGCACATCCTTATAATACCTATGCGGACCCTTGTGATGCCTATGCACGCCCTTGCGACGAGGTTCCTAAGCCTTCGCCCGTAAGTTCTCACGTTTTGGCGCAAGAAACAGGCGTTACTGTTCAATTTACTGAGCAAATTTTAAAAGCCTTAAAGCACGGTGGTTTGACCACGAGTACCCGTGGAGCCGCTGGTGGGCATAGTTTGACGCGCTCACCTGAACTCATTTCTTTAGATGAGGTTATGCAGATTATGGAGGGTGGCATACAGCTTGCCAATTGTGTTACGAGTAAAGGGACATGTAGCGGATCTAAAACAGCTTGCGAACGCGCTGGCGATTGCGCTATGAGGCATGCATGGTCCCATGTCACACATGCCCTTGAGGATACCCTTGCAAAAATTTCTTTGGCAGACCTGTTGAAGTTCAAAAGCGATTTGTAATGATATAACAGACTGAGGCTGGAATATTTCCTGCCTCAGTCTGTTATGTTTACTGCCATACCTTATTCTACACTCAAGCCTAAATCCGTGAGCCAACCGATATATAGAGACTCAATGACGGCATCACCTGCTTGGTGACCCCATTGTGCTAGCTTGCGTGCTTTATTGATGAGAAAATCAATATCTTCGAGCATATGACCGAGGCGTTCCACTTCAGCATGAGCCTTTTGGGCTAAGTCATCATGGCCTGCTTGGGCTGCTGTTTGGGCGAGTAATCGGTAATGGGGCATGGCTGGAAAAAAGGCCGTTTGCAAGAGGCGTAGGCCTGTGCTTTGGGCAAACATGTGAGCATCTTCAAGCATAGCGCACATGATTTGATAACCACCTTGCCAGAGCGGTTCACGGTTCAGGGTTTCCCAACAAATGGCCATGTCAAAGACATCAAGATTTTGTTCCGTGAGGGCGGCGTCTTGTTCTGGTGCCATGGTTATATAGATACCGAGCCACGGCGTGAGAGCCACAGCAAAACCATCGTGCAGAGCCATGGTATGCATATCTGGACGGAAGGCCCCAGAGCATCGGGTGGTGAGCATATTGGCGTTGGTGGCGTCTTGATCTTTTTGAGCCTTAGTCACGCGCATTTCTTCAGTGAAGAGTACACGACTTTCTGTGACCATATGCAAGGTGAAGCCGTTATCACGCAAGCGGCAACAGAGCTCAATGTCAGCAGGGTTTGGATTTGTGCCTTCATATCCTTGATGAAATCCACCACATTGTTTGAAGGCCGCAATGGTCACCATAAGCGCAATACCAGACAGAGCTTGCACGTCGTGCTTGGCATGGACAGCAGGATGGTCCTCTGGGAATTGTGCATAGATATTCTGTGGTTGTAAGGACGGCGTGAAGGCTATACCACAATGATGCACACGGCCCGTGTTCCCTGCTATCCCATCTTCTTTATAGACAGTAAGCGGCGCAAGGGCCCCCATCTTGGGATGTATTCCGTGCTCATTCCCATCACAAATACGGGTCATAAGCGGTGTAAGCCAGCCCTCAGTAAGTTCAGCCATACAGCTTAAAAAGAACAGTACTTGCCCTGTGGCATAGGCGGCCCCTTGATTGCATGCAGCGGCAAAACTGGTGTTTATGGGCAAACGCAAATGCGTAAAATTCTGCCCAAAAAGCCCCGTACCTAAAGGCATAAATTCTTTGGTTGTGGCCTCGTTGGCACCGCAACCCACGACAATGACTTCAAGCTCACAGCCTAAACTCTTCGCTTCTCCGCTATATGCTTTTACACTCTTCAAACATGCAAGTGTTGCCTGCCATTGGTTCCAAGTGGGTATAATAATACTTATTTTCATACTCTTTCATTTCCCAAAAAAACTACAATGTACCATCCACGCGGCTCAAAAACTCGCCACACATTACTTCATCAGCCCTAAAAAGGATTCTAAAGGACATCTTTACAGATATTTGGCCTTTAGCGGGGTTCAAGGGGCAGAGTCCCTTGGCCGTCTTCCAACCAAGCCGCAAAAGCTTCGCGAGCTCGAGCACTGTAGATGGGCTTGCGCTCTTTCTTTTTGGCGCGGAGGCCGAGCTCGGGCATGAGGCCAAAGTTGACGTTGGACGGCTGAAAGTTTTTGGCTGGCACGCGCAGATGGTTGAGAAGGGCACCTAGGGCTGTGCAATCAGAGGGTGGCGTGAGGTCGACGCTGTGCTTGATACGGTGGGCTAGGGCTATACCAAGCCAGAGACCACAGGCGGCAGACTCGAGATACCCTTCAACGCCAGTGATTTGCCCAGCAAGGAAAATATTGGGATGACCAACGAGGGATAAGTCGTGGGCAAGGACTTTGGGCGCGTTGACATAGGTGTTGCGGTGCATGCTGCCATGGCGCACAAATTCGGCGTGCTGAAGACCAGGGATGAGGCGGAAGACGCGGTCCTGCTCAGCATATTTAAGCTTAGTCTGACAGCCCACAATATTGAAGGTGGTCTTGTTGTGGTTTTCAACGCGAAGTTGCACAACAGCGTAAGGGCGGCGGCCAGTGCGTGGGTCCACGAAGCCAACGGGCTTGAAGGGACCGAACACAAGGGTACGTTGTCCACGCTCGGCAAGAGCTTCGATGGGCATGCAGCCTTCGAAGTGGATTTCCTTCTCAAAATTGTGCGAAGGGACCTTTTCTGCAGCCATGAGTGCGTCGTAGAAGGCTTGGTATTCGTCCTTGTTCATGGGGCAATTGATGTAGTCGCCAATTTCTGGGCGATCGGCTTCATCTACATAGTCGAGCAGTTCTGGAGTACCGTTAGAGAAGGGGACTTCTGGATCGCGTGGATGGCGGACTAAATAGGCGTCTTCCTGCTCATAGCGCGAACCCCAGAAAGCAATGCTCATGTCAATGGATTCCGCTGCAATGATGGGCGCAATGGCATCGTAAAAATAGAGTTGACCGCCTACACGTTCAAGAATGCTTTGTCCAAGGCTTTCGCTCGCCAATGGGCCAGCGGTTACCACAATGATGTCAAAGCCCTTAAGCACTTCAGCGTCAAGGCTAGGTACTTCTTGGCGCACCAAGGTGATGAGCTGTTCATCTTCAACAGCCTTAGTCATGTGTTCAGAAAAAAGTTCGCGGTCAACGGCAAGAGCCTTGCCAGCAGGAACACGCGTGGCATCAGCGGCTGCCATAATGCGGCTACCAAGTTCGCGCATCTCTTGCTTTAAAAGGCCAATGCCAGAAGTGAGGTCGTCAGAGCGCAAGGAATTTGAGCACACGAGTTCTGCCAGATTGGCACTGGAATGAGCTGGAGAATACTGCTCTGGTTTCATTTCAAACAAGGTTGTGGCGATGCCATTTTCTGCTAATTTTAATGCGCATTCACAGCCAGCAAGGCCTGCGCCAATAATCGCTATATTCACGGTGACTCCGTTATGTGATATATAAGGGGATTTTTTCTGGGGCTCTGCCCCAGACCCTGCTTAGGGGCGTTGTCCCTAAGAACCCCACCAAAGGCTTAGGCCTTTGGAATCCTTTTTAGGGTCGATGGGAATTTGTGAGGTGAATGATACGTATCCCCATACTCAAACTTTCGTAACCATATATAGTAAGGTGGGCCACAGTGCAAATAGTTCAGTTTGAGGAGAAGAGGGAAGGGAAAAAGGGTAGTTAACGCCAATTTTGTAAAAAATATGAAAAGTACAGAAGATATTTTGACTTGTGGCCCTGTCAGGCATAGACAAACCGTGTTTGTAGCTGTAAAAATGTGTTTTCAAGGAGCTTTCTACTGTGAACAATATTGTTAATCATGTTGCCATGAAAATTCTCTACTTGCGAGATAGCGAAGAATTATACAGCCATAGCAATGGCTTGTGTTATGCTACAGAAGCCTCAGCCGGTCTTGATTTACGTGCTTGTTGGGAGCTAGACCAGCAAGCAGGCCAGCCTGATAGCATCACCATTGCAGCAGGTGCACGCCACGCCATTCCTACGGGGATTTGCATGGAAATTATGCAAGCAGGCATTGCTGGCTTCGTCTATTCTCGCAGTGGCCTCGGTGCCAAGCACGGGCTCACCATGGCTCAAGGTGTTGGCGTCATCGATGCTGATTATCGTGGTGAACTCATTGTCTGGCTCCTGAATACTTCTAATGAAGAGCGCACCGTCCACCGTGGTGACCGTATCGCGCAACTTGTATTGCAACCGGTATACCACGCTTGTGTTGAAGCCGTAGACAGCCTGAGTGATACAGCGCGCGGTGCTGGTGGTTTTGGTCACACCGGTAAGGTTTAGGGAACAAAAAATCTATTAAATGTACGGTTTCTTAGAAAATTTATAGTGCATGTTAGATAGTGTTGCCAAACCTAAAAGAGAATAAAAAATTTTCATGCGCCGTAAATGAGTTTTAAAATACGTATTCTCGTCGCAATTAAAAGTCTTTGAAAGGGATGAGGGTCTGGGGGAAGGGGAAACTTTCTTCAGAAAGTGTCCCCTTCCCCCAGTACTCATATACTAAAGAACATTTTGGAGTAATGCCATGTCTGCTACATTTGATGCCTTGAAGGCGCGTGAAGAATCTTTGTTATGCCGCACCTATGGCCGCTATCCTGTGTCCGTGAAGAAAGGCTTGGGCTCGCGTTTGTGGGACTTTGATGACCGCGAATATGTGGACCTTTTGTCGGGTATTGCTGTTACCAGCCTTGGCCATTGTAATCCAGAACTTGCCGAAGTCATGGCCGCACAAGCCCATAAGCTTTGGCATGTGAGCAATCTTTTTTACCAAGAAGAACAACTCGATTTGGCGGAAAAACTGCTCAGCACCATCCATTGCACCAAAGCCTTTTTCTGTAACTCTGGCGCTGAAGCCAATGAAGCAGCCATCAAGCTTGCTCGCCGCTATATGCAACGTGTGAAGAATACGGAAGCCTATGAAATCATTACTCTTGGTGGTGCGTTCCATGGACGTACTTTGGCAACTGTAGCTGCTACAGGTCAAGCCCGTTTCCAAGATGGTTTCGCACCTATTCCTCAAGGTTTTAGCCAAGTTGAATGGGGCAATATGGACGCCTTGCGCGCTGCCATTGGTCCGCAAACTGCTGGCGTCCTTGTGGAAGTTGTTCAAGGTGAAGGCGGCGTCCGTCCTCTTGGCGAAGAGTATGCTAAGGCCATTGAGGCTCTTTGCCGTGAAAAGGGTGTGCTCTTTATGGTTGACGAAGTGCAAACGGGCATGTGCCGCACTGGCCGATTCTGGGCACATCAACATTATGGTTTGACGCCTGATATTGTCACGTCTGCTAAGGCTTTGGCCAACGGCTTGCCTATGGGTGCCATGATGGCCACTGAAGAAGTAGCGCAAGGTTTTGTGGCAGGTAGCCATGCCACAACTTTTGGTGCCAGTGCCATGGTGTCTGCTGTGGCTTTGCGTACCCTTGAAATCATGGAGCGTGATAAGCTTGCTGAGCGTGCCGAGAAAATTGGCAATCGCGTCATGGACCGCATCCGCGCTATCAATAATGTTGTGCCTAATTCTATTGTAGAAGTGCGCGGCTTTGGCTTTATGATTGGCATCGTTTTGTCCATGCCAGCTAAGCCTATGTGGGCTGAGCTTTTGAACCGTGGTTTTATTTGCAACAATGCGCAAGAATATGTTTTGCGCTTAGTTCCAGCTTTGACCACCGATGAAGCAGACTTCATGGCCTTTGCTGATACCTTGGAAGATATCCTTAAAGGCATGCAAGCATAGGTTGGCATAAAAAGCTGCTTTAGTACGTAAGGCTATTTGCTATGTAAACATGGCGACACTCTTTGTGGGTGTCGCCTTTTTTTGGGTATTTTTCAGTTTTACTAGGGCATTATTGGGCTATGAAAACTGGTATTTTATGTGGAAAAAGTTTGCAAAACATATGATTACTTGTTTGAACAAACAGGTATTTTTACAAAAAAATGATAATTCAAAATATTACTTTTTTAGTCAATATTTATCATTCTTGTTAAAAAATAAAAAAGACATATGTCAAAAAAGGGCCAAAAAGCTAGATATGGCGTAAAATACGTGCTATTTAAGTAGGTATTATGCTGTTGATTTTACCAAAAATGTCAGAAACGACCTTGACAAAAAGCTATATTCTACGTTAATGACATAGTCATAAGTTCAATTAACGATTACGCCAATGATGACGGCAGAAGTGTTTGCTCACATTACGGAATGTGGGTGACCGTTTCAGGGGAAATTTCCCAGCCAAAGGTCGCGGCAAGCTCATATGGATATAAAGCATGGCTATGATCGAGTTCCATGATGTTCACAAATGGTACGGAGACTTTCACGTACTGCGTGGCATCACCCAAAAGGTTGAGAAGGGCGAGGTGCTCGTCATCTGCGGTCCATCTGGTTCGGGCAAAAGCTCGTTTATTCGTTGCCTCAACCGTCTTGAGCCAATCCAAAAGGGTGATATTCTTTTGGAAGGTGTGAGCATTAACGATAAAAGCGTTGATATCAATGACTTACGTACAGAAGTGGGCATGGTTTTCCAACAATTTAATTTGTACCCACACCTTTCTGTCTTGAAAAACGTAACCCTAGCTCCGCTGAAAGTTCGCAAAATGGAACGTGCTAAGGCCGAATCCATTGCCATGGCTTTGCTCGAGCGCGTTGGTATCCATGATCAAGCGCATAAATTTCCCGTCGAGCTTTCTGGCGGCCAGCAACAGCGTGTGGCCATTGCACGCGCCCTTGCTATGCAACCAAAAGTTATGCTTTTCGACGAACCAACGTCCGCCCTTGACCCTGAAATGATTAACGAAGTGCTCAACTGCATGAAAGACCTTGCTCGCGAAGGTATGACCATGCTTTGTGTAACGCACGAAATGGGCTTTGCGCGCGAAGTTGCCGACCGCGTCATCTTTATGGATGGCGGCCTTATTGTGGAAGAAGCAGCGCCTGATCTGTTCTTCTCCAATCCACAGCATGAACGGACAAGAGCTTTCCTTAAAGAGATTTTGTAAGTCTTTGTACTTTTGGGGAGCTTGCGACGTTTTTTTTATGGCCTTTTCGGCAAATAACTAAGCGTCATGTCCTTTTATAATTTGTAGGTATGTCCTTGAATATTCTCTCTTTTGAGAACTTTTTTGGGAACAGTGTAGATTGCAAAATCTGCCCTCAACAACTTCTATTAATCTAGGAGCTTTACTCATGAAACGTTTGATGCTTATGGCTTTGACTGGTGCGATGCTCGTATCTGCTAGCGGTCTTGCTAATGCTGGTACCATTGAAACGATTAAAGAACGCGGCAAGTTCATTTGCGGCGTAAAAGACTCCGTTGTTCCTTTTGGCTTCATCGACGAAGCAACTAGCCAACTCGTTGGTTTTGACATTGATATGTGTCAAGCTGTTGCTGACAAGCTTGGTGTACCTCTGGAACTCAAAAGCGTTACCAGCGCAACCCGTATTCCTATGTTGACCCAAGGTTCCATCGACCTTATCGCTGCAACCATGACCCACCAGTTTGCTCGCGACGAAGTTATTGACTTCTCCATCACCTACTTTGACGCTGGTCAACGTCTTCTCGTAAAGAAAGACGGCGGCATCAATTCCGTTGCTGACCTTGCTGGTAAGAAAGTTGCTTCCGTAAAGGGTTCTACTTCTGAAAAGAACGTTAAGGCTGCTGCTCCAGAATCCACCGTTGTTTCTTTTGACGAATACCCACAAGCTTTCCTCGCTTTGAAGCAAGGTAAAGTTGTTGCAGTTACCACCGACGAACCTATCCTCGTTGGTTTGAAGAACTCCGACCCTAATCCTGCTGAGTGGGAAGTTGTTGGTCCTTTCATTGCTTCTGAGCCTTACGCTCTTGGCATGGCTGAAAATGACTCCGACTGGCGTGACTTTGTCAACAAGACTCTTGCTGACATGTGGACCACCGGCGCATACCAAAAGGCATACGACAAGTGGTTCGGTCCTGAAACCGCTTTCTACATCCCATTGCAGTGGAACATGGAAGTTTGGCCATAGGTCGTTAAAACCATTGTTAGTTTGATTATTAATTGGGACCTTGGTCATGGTATGGTCAAGGTCCCAATTGTAAAATGCTTTCAAAACTAGAAAAAACGCTCCTATACAATGTTTTTCTAGGCAAAGTTTTTTACGCCGCCTTTCATGGTTTTTGTACCCTTTGCAGTGCAAAAACATTACCTGTGAGCAATGTTGTGCAATATAAGTTTGATTGGAATCTTGTCCTGTCTGGGGAATATCTCGACTGGATTATTGAAGGCGTTATTACTACGTTACAACTCTCTGGTTTATCACTCTTGTTTGCTTTGCTCATCGGCACGGCCATTGCTGTTATGCGCTTGTCACATATCAAGCCACTCATATGGTTCAGCGCGGCATTTACGGAATTTTTTCGTAATACGCCTTTGCTCGTCCAAGTCTTTTTTTGGTATTTTGGTTCCGATGCTGTTTTGCCAGATGCTGTTAACCAATGGCTTTATCAGCAAAACTTTGAATTTGCTGCAGGCGTCATCTCGCTTAGCATTTACACCGCTGCTTTTATTGCAGAAGATATTCGCTCTGGTATTTTTGCCATTCCTCGCACGCAACTTGAAGCGTCTCGCGCCTGTGGTTTGTCCTTCATGCAAGCCATGGTCTATGTTGTTTTGCCACAAGCTTTCCGTATTATCATTCCACCACTGATTTCGCAGGCCTTAAATCTCTTTAAAAACTCATCGCTGTGCATGACCATTGGCGTTATGGAACTTACCTACATGGCGCGCCAAATTGAGTCATACACCTTCCGCGGTTTTGAAGCATTTACCATAAGCACGATTATTTACCTTGTTATTTCGCTTATGGTTTCCTTCCTCATGACACAATATAATGCGCGTTGCTTGCGCGCCATTAAATACTAGGGGTCTGTCATGAATTGGGATGTCGTTATAACCAATATGCCTTACCTTTTGTGGGGCTCCTATCCTGACGGTCCACTTGGCGGCATGGCCATGAGCATTATTTTGGCTGTGCTTGGTATCTTCGGTGCTTTTTGGCTTGGCCTTGCTTTTGGCCTTATGCGCCTTTCAACCCGTTGGTGGCTTCGCTTGCCAGCCATCGTTTATGTTGAAGTCATCCGTGGTATTCCACTTTTAATGCTCATATTCTGGTTCTATTTCCTTGCACCTGTTGTGCTTGGCCATACCTTGCCAGAAGCAGAAAGTGCCCTTGTGGCCTTCATCGTCTTTACAGGTGCGTACATTGCTGAAATTGTGCGTGCTGGCGTTATCTCCTTGCCTAAAGGACAGATGGAAGCCGCCCGTGCTACTGGTCTTAATAAGACACAAGCCATGGTCAACGTTATTTTGCCCCAAGCTTTGCGCAATATGATTCCATCCTTTGTGAACCAGTTTGTCAGTTTGACCAAGGACACCTCTTTAGCGTACATCATTGGTGTGTCTGAGTTGACGCGTGTCGCAACTCAGGTTAACAACCGTACGCTCACGTCGCCTACTGAAATCTTTATCGCCATCGCGCTTATGTACTTTGTCATTTGCTGGTGCTTGACGGCCTTCAGTCGCCGCCTTGAAAAGCAAATGTCACGCTACCAAGCACGATAGAAGTCCATCCTACGAACGATAAGGCTAGCAGGTTCCATAGAGCTTGCTAGCCTTTTTTATGCACAAATAACTACTCTATTTAAGGTCCCCATATGTCCACAACGCTCATTCGCCTCGACATCATTCTTCCAGAAGAAAGCCTTGATCTGGCCACTGGTCTGCTCGCCCTCAAAGTCCCCTTCGGTTGGGAAGAGGAATCCCTCCCTACAGGTGACATCTGCCTTCGCGTGCATTGCGACAATGTGGCCTTCATGGAAACCCTCCATGCCGACATCCGTGCAAGTCTCCCCGATGCGCAATTTGAACGCTCCGAAACAGAGCAACAAGACTGGCTTGCTGCATGGCGCGACTTTTTTACACCAGTAATCGTTGGCCAGCACTTCATGGTACTCCCACCATGGCTCAAAGACTCCACAGATCTTCAAGGCCGTCATGCCATCATCATCGAGCCTAAGAGTGCCTTTGGTACTGGCCACCACCCAACAACAGCCCTCTGTCTCGGTGTTGTCTCAACTCTCGCTTCAGAAGGTCGCATCAAAGCAGGTCAAACCTTCCTCGACCTTGGTACTGGTTCTGGCATCCTTGCTATCGGTTGCGCCAAGCTCGGTCTCACTGGTTTTGGCACCGACATTGACCCACTTTCCATCGAAAATTCCAACGAGAACCGCGTCATTAACAACGTTGCCGACGCGTTCACCGTTGATCTTGGTAGCACTGAAATCGTCCGTGGCAACAAGTACGATGTCGTGCTTGCCAATATCCTCGCACAGCCACTCAAAGACCTTGCCGCTGACATAACATCCCTCGTAGCCCAAGGTGGCTGCCTCATCCTGTCAGGCCTCCTCGAAGTGCAAGCCGATGGTGTCGAAGCAGCATACCACGCACAAGGTCTCGGGCCAGCACGCCGCATCGTTGATGGCGACTGGGCCGCTTTAGTTTGGGAGTAGTTTGTTAGCTGGGGGGAGGAAGGAAACTTTTGAAAAAGTTTCCTTC
>JAWXUA010000081.1:0-12776 GCA_044433065.1 Pseudomonadota bacterium | reverse complement strand
TTTTTAAAGGGTTTCCCTTCCCCCAGTTAATTAACTAAGCTAACTAAGCTAAACAAGCTAAACTTTTGCCTTAGCTTTACGAACCTTTGGGGTCCCTTGCTTAGCTATTTGGAACTTCTCAGGGGAAGCTGTGCGGTGATCGCCACTCATGGAGAGGCACTTAGTTGGGCACGCGGAGACACAGACGCCACAGCCGACGCAAGCGAAGGTTTCGCAGGTCCATGTGCCAGCCTTAGGGTCAACGGTGAGGCACTGGGAAGGGCACTTCAGTTGACAGGACTTGCAGAAGATGCAGTCTTCAATGTTGTTCAAGAGGGTGCCGCGGACTTCAGCGAAGTGCTCGCGCTGTTGAACAGGGTAGAGGCGTGTTGCGTACTTGGTGGAGACGTTGCGCAGTACTTTATCGAGCATGTACATGGTTATTCCTCCGTCCTACTAGCGTTCGGTGCAGCTGATGCAAGGGTCAATGGACAGTACGGTTACTGGCACATCTGCCAATTGCAAACCACCCATAACAGCAAGCAGTGGTGGAATGTTCGCAAAAGTAGGAGTACGGAGACGTACACGGTCTAAGTACTTGGTACCATTGCCCTTAATGTAGTAAAGCAGTTCGCCACGTGCTTGTTCAACACGGCCAACCACTTCGCCTTTTGGCTTACCAACAACTTTTACAGACAATTCGCTATCTGGGAGCAGATTGATGGCTTGGCGGACAAGTGCAACGGATTGCAGCGTTTCGAGGAAGCGCACCTTACCACGTGCCCAGCAGTCGCCGTCAGGAACGGAGATAGGCTCGAAGTCAAGTTGCTTGTAGGCACCGTAGCCGAGCTGGCGAGCATCTTGTGCAACGCCACTACCACGGAGCATAGGACCAACTGCGCCAAGCTGGATGGCTTGCTCTGCGGTGAGAACACCAATACCCTTGGTACGAGCGCATACGGTGTAGTCGTCGAGCATGGTGGTCATGAGGGAGCGGACTTCTTTTTCTACGTAGTCCATTTCATCAAGAATCCACTTTTGTTGCTCTTTGGACAAGTCACGACGCACGCCGCCAACAACGTTGGTGGAGATGATGACGCGGTTGCCAGCTGTGGCTTCATTGATGTCCATGACGTGTTCACGGATTTTCCAGAACTGCATGAACAAGCTTTCGAAGCCAAATGCGTCAGCGTAGAGGCCGAGCCACAGAAGGTGGCTGTGCATACGATGGAGTTCGGACCAGATGGTACGCAAGAAGACAGCGCGTTCTGGGATTTCAACATCCATCATCTCTTCAACGCATTGGCAGAAAGCCATGGCGTGGGTGCACGAGCAGATGCCGCACACGCGTTCCACGACGTAGACCATTTGATTGTAATCACGGATGGTCGAGAGCATTTCAAGACCACGGTGAACATAACCGAGTGCAGGAATGGCTTCCACAACGGTTTCGTCTTCAACGACCAGCTTCAGGTGAAGAGGTTCGGGAAGAACTGGGTGCTGTGGGCCGAATGGGATAATAGTACGAGACATAGCGTAACCCCTAAGCCTTCTTCTGGACGGTGGAGACTTTGCAGAATGGCGCGGCCACGCTGCCAGTAATCTCTTCGTCGAGGTAGAGTGCTCCGTTAAAGTCCAGTACGAGGCCGTCGAAGGTCAAGTTGAACTGGTCACGAGCTTCGTTTTCAATGAGCAGAGCCGCAAAGTAGACAGAAGTCAAGCTTGGGACGGGCTGTGCTTTTGGGTGTGTCAGACGATAGTGAACAGCTTCCAGATCGAGGTCGAAGTGGTAGATGATGTCCACATTTTCTTCGTCAATATCAACTACGGTGTAGGTGATGAGACGGTAGTTTGCGTCAAATAGGCGCTTGGCCTCTGTGAGGAGGTCTTCAACCGCAATGGGCGTTGCGCTCAATTTATAGGTAGCTTTTTCAGCCATTAGGATTACCTCTTTAGATAGGTATCGTGTGGAGATGTCTTCAAATATTCTGAAGACATACCTAGCGTGCGCTTCGTACTGGGAAGCCCAGTTTATTCGTAGCTAGGAATTGCAGGCATATCACCAACGCCAAGCTTAGCCTTTACGACTTCAAGAGCCGTTACAACGCCATCGATGATAGCTTCAGGCTTAGCAGGGCAACCAGGGACATACACATCCACAGGGATAACTTGATCCACGCCGCCAACAACATTGTAGCACTCGCGGAAGATGCCGCCAGAGGTGCCGCATGCGCCAATGGCGATAACAGCCTTTGGTTCTGGCATTTGGTCGTAGATATTTTTAAGAGCTTTTTTATTGCGGTGGTTTACTGAGCCTGTGACGAGTAAAACGTCAGCGTGCTTAGGGTTACCCACGTTCACAATACCAAAGCGTTCAATGTCGTACATAGGAGTGAGGCAAGCGAGCACTTCGATGTCACAACCGTTACAAGAACCGCAGTCGAAATGCACAACCCAAGGGGACTTGAGTCGACCTGCATTAATCCAGTTTGCTAATTTGCTCATGGCTCCTCCACCTAGCAGACGTAAAGCCAAAGAATATTAAGAACCGACATGGCAACGCCTACGCTGAGGACATTGCGCAACATCCATGGCCACGTCATGCGGGCACAGGTGTTGTCGATGATGATTTCAACAAGGTACGTCACCACAAGCAGTACTACCATACCAATGATGCTGGTATGCCAGAAAAGGCTGCAAAGGCCGAGAATGAGTACAACGTCGAACCAGTGACCAATTTCAAGCAGAGCAAGGTGTGGGCCAGAGTATTCAGTCTGAACGCCACGGACGAGCTCTTGGTGGCCGTGATGGCTGCCTGCAAGGTCAAATGGCGACTTGCGCAATTTGATGGTCAGGGCTGTACCAAGGGCCAGATACAAGAAAGGCATATCAATCAAGAGTGGGTTTTCAAGGGCGTAGACGTCAGAGATAACGAAGCTCCCTGCGGCCATGGAAATGCCTACGAAAACCAAGATGATCAGCGGTTCGTATGCGAGCATTTGCAAGAGTTCGCGCTGAGCACCAACTTGGCTGTATGGTGATTGCATGGACATGGCGCCCACAACTTGGAACACTGCGCCAATGGTCATGACGAAGAAGAGCAAGAGCAAGTCGCCTTGCAGGAAGAACAGGAAGCAAGCGAGCACCGAGGACACCAAGTAGATGTAGGCGCACAAGACTTGCCACGAGTTGACGACCATGGGTGCTTTGCCAATAAGCTTCAACACGTCATAGAAAGGCTGCATGATTGGGGGACCAAAACGGGATTGCAGACGCGCTGTGATACGACGGTCAGCACCAGCAATGAGACCACCAATGGCAGGTGTCAGGGCAAGCAAGATGATAGCGATAATGAGATTGATCATTAGAGGAGACCTCCGATGAGCAGTACCAAGAGCACGATGGCGATGATATTGCTTGGCTTTTCAAGCTTTGCTTCACCAAAGATGTTGGCAAGGTAGTAGTTGCTCGCAGCTGCAGGAACAAACTGGTTCATAGGGCCGGTAAAGCCCACTTGGCCATCTTGTTCAGCTTGCACGCCGCCCATGTATGGGAGACTTGCGGCAGCACTTGGGGTGTTCTTGGCAGCGCGGTACGCAATGTAGAAGCCGATGCCCAAAAGGATATACAGCGGATACACAGCGAACATGCCGATGCCATTATTGAAGGTACCAGCGCAGACCGTAAAGGTCGTTGGGTCGCCGTACAAAGCAGCCATAGGAGCCACAAGGCCAGAGTAGATGAAAGGCACGAAGAGCGAGAAGACAAGAGCTGCCACAGTCAAAGCCTTCAATGGGAAAGCAATGGAGCAGGCTTGTTCTTCTGCTTTAAGGCCGCCCATACCGATAGTGTTGGAACCAAGGAGCATACCAGCCCAACGGCCCCAGAACAAAACGGTGATAGCGCTACCAAGAGCAATGGCAATAACTAAGAGAGGCATAGCTGCGGTGGCCATAGCGGCAGACTCGATGGCCATCCACTTGGCAAGCAACATGCCGAAAGGAGGCAACATCATGGTTGCGATGCCGATAGCCGCAATAACTGCGGTGCGAGGCATAACCTTGAAAAGGCCACGCATATCTTCAATATCACGGGAGCCGATTTTTTGCTCAATGGCGCCAACGCAAAGGAAGAGTAAACCTTTGGAAATGGCGTGGAAGATGATGAGCAAGATGGCTGCAGTGATAGCAGCTGCTGTGTTGATACCTGCACAAGCCACAATCAAGCCAAGGTTGGCGATGGTGGAGTATGCGAGGATTTTTTTGCCGTTGCTTTGACCTGCGGCTAAGGCAGAGGCCATAAGGAACGTGAAGGCACCGAACAAAGCCACACCAGTGGATAGGGTCGTGCCAGCGTAACCGGGAGCCATGCGGATGATGAGGTAGACACCAGCCTTAACCATGGTGGACGAGTGGAGCAAAGCAGAAACTGGTGTTGGGGCAACCATGGCGCCACAAAGCCAGCTTTGGAAAGGCATTTGAGCAGATTTGGTAAAACCAGCGAGGCAGAGCAAAGCCATGGGCAACAAGAGAGCAGCTGTTGCGGCGCAAGGTGTTTGCGAAAGAGCCAAAAGATGTTGGATGGACAAGGTGCCGAAGCCCTTTTGGAAGGCGAGCATGGCGAAAACAAAGGCAACGCCGCCAATCATATTCATCCACAAAGCGCGACTTGCGTTCTTCTTTGCGATATCAGTGCCATCATGGCTGATGAGCAAGAAGGAGCATAAGGTTGTGATTTCCCAGAAGAAATACAACCATGTCAAGTTATTAGAAAGTACAAGACCATTCATGGCACCAAGGAAGAGCAGCATGACGAAGAAGAAGCGAGGTTGTCTTGATTTTGTAAGGTGCAAATGTTCTTCGTGCTCTTTCATGTAGCCAATACCGTAAATGCAGATAAGGCCACCAATGATGCTGATGATGAGCACCATAGTGGAGGCCAAGGTGTCCGCAAAGAAGCCGGGCACGTGCACGTTATGGTCGATGAGAGCAAACTCTAAGTAGAGTAGGCCGATAATCTGGATTACAGACAAGCCCATGATGAGCTTGTGACGCATGGTGGCACCCAAATACAAAACGTAGAAGAGGATACCGAAGTCCAGAAGAGCGATGAGCCCATCAATGCCAAAGCCTAAAAAGCTTTGTGGGGCAAACATAAACGAGCCAGAGCATGCGAGCCCAATGGCCGAAAGCGCAGTAATCCCTGCCGCAACAGGGACGATTTTGCGCGGTGTGGATTCGCCTCTCCATAGGTAGACAGCCATAGCTGCTAGAAAGGGGAATACCACACATCCAAAAACAAGGGTGTCTAGCATAGGTACCTCGTAAATAAAAGGAACAAAGATCGACGACGAAAGATCTTTGCCAAGCAATGCACCCCCCAAAGGGTACGGAATAAATGCAAACAAGCAAATAATGGCGTAACTTGGTTATTCAGTCAAGTCATGGATGAAAAAAAAATCGGTTGAGTGCTCAATCGTAAGTGATGGATTTGACGCTAAAAACGCAAAGTATCAAAGGCATAGACGATTTTGCTATGTGAGGATATTATCTTTGATGGCACGAAATCGTTGCAAAAATGCACAATATTTACGGTAGTATTCTGATAATTTTCCTTGTATATCTGGGTTATATCTGGCTTATGTTTGGGCTATGTCTGGATATTTGAGAGGTATTTTCATTTGTCCCCATGGGCATATTGTGCTAGGGATTGTATGCGCGGTGATTGAACACTGCCTATTCCAAACATATTTTTCGTGCTCATACGTATTTTGAATATATCTTCAAACTGGCGACCTTTTTTTTGCAAAGAAATGGTATGCGTCAGTATACAAGCAGCTTCGCTCTAAGGATTAGTATGTTAAATATATTTTCTGATTTTCGTATGCCTTCCTTTTCCCGTTTGTCTTCCTCTACTTCCTCTACTTCCTCCTCTTTGCGCTTATCGTCCTTTCCATATATAAAAATTTCATGCGCCATGCTTATGAGTGCTTTTTTATGCATTGCTTGTACCGAAGAGAAAAAAGATCAAGCATTGCAAGCAAAAGCTCCAGCTAAGGCTGCACCTGTTGGCGTTGCTGTGGCTGTGGAAGGTCCTTTAGACTTGGTGCGTTATGCCATTGGTACGGTGCGTGCATCGTCCACAGTGGGCGTGCGTTCGCGCGTTATGGGTGAGTTGACGGAAATCCATTTCGTCGAAGGGCAAGATGTGCAGAAGGGCCAAGCTCTTTTCAGCATTGACCCACGTCCAGCTGAGGCTGCTTTACTTGTGGCCAAGGCCAATGTGGAGCGTAGCCGCGCAGAGCTTGCCAAGGCTGAAGATGATTTGCGCCGCTATAAGCCACTTGTGAAAGACAAATACGTCAGCCAAGAGCAATACGACCAAGTTCTTGCCAGTGCCAAAGCCTTGCGTGCCAGCCTTAAAGCCGATGAGGCTGCGGTCATCAGTGCAGAGCTTGAGCTGAGCTATTGCTCCATCATATCGCCTGTGACAGCGAGAGCTGGTGGCCTTGAGGTGCATGTCGGCAATATCGTGAAAGCCAATGCCGATGAAGCCCTTGTGACCTTGGACACCGTAGAACCTGTGTACGTGGACTTTTCCGTGCCTGAGCAATTCTTGCCAGCCATCATGCAGCAACAAAAAGTACAAGCGCCCCATGGTGCTATGGTCATGGCCACAGCAGAAGGCGGCAGTCCCATGCAAGGCTATGTGGATCTTGTGAGCAATGCTGTTGACGCCACCACAGGTACCATTGCCTTGCGTGCTCTTTTTGCCAACGAGGACCGCAACCTTTGGCCCGGTCAATTTGTGAACGTAGAACTTTCCCTTGGTCAGCTTGAGAATGTTATCACTGTTCCAACATCAGCCATTCAGCATGGTATTGCAGGCAGTTACGTCTATGTGGTGAGTCCTGAAAACACGGCTGATTTCCGCATTGTCACGGTTGGTGCCAAAGATGAAGGCCGCGTCGAAGTGCGTTCTGGTGTGCACGCAGGGGAGCGCGTAGTCGTAGAAGGTTTCATGCGTTTGCGTCCTGATGCGTTGATGGAAGTCAAGAAGCTTGTGGGCCCAAACGCGCACAATGCAGACCCACAACAAACTCCCATTGCTGCGGAGTAAATCATGAATTTTACAGCGTTCTTCATCCGTAGGCCAGTAGCCACAACGCTCATCATGCTGGGCCTCTTTTTCTTTGGCCTCGTGTCATACGGTCGCTTACCAGTAAGTGACCTTCCCAACGTTGACTTCCCTACCATCCAAGTAACCGCCACCTTCTCAGGTGCCAGTGCCGAAACCATGGCTGCCTCCGTGGCTGGTCCTTTGGAGCGGCAATTCGCCACCATTGCTGGCATCGACACCATGAGCTCGGTGAACTCGCAAGGTACGAGCCGAATAACCATCCAATTTGACCTCGATCGGGACATCGATGGTGCAGCCCTCGACGTGCAATCAGCCATCGCTGTAGCAGAACGACGATTGCCTGATGGCGTGGATACGCCAAGCTTCCGTAAGGTTAACCCATCGGACTCGCCTATCTTCTATCTTGGTCTGTCGTCGCCAACCTTGCCGTTTTCAGAAGTCAATGAATACGCTGAAAACAATTTGGGCCAGACTATTTCTATGATTTCTGGTGTGGCACAGGTCAACGTTTACGGTGCCAAAAAGTATGCTGTGCGTGTGCAGGTGGACCCACGCAAGCTCAGTGCTCGTGGCATTGGCATTGATGAAGTTGCCGATGCTGTGGAAGCCGCCAACAGCTTTTTGCCCACAGGTACTGTGCAAGATGGCCATGTAAGCTCCATCATCAAGACTTCTGGCCAGCTCTACAATGCTGAAGCCTATCGTCCTATTATTGTTGCCTATCGCAATGGTGCGCCTGTGCGTCTTGATGAAGTGGCCAATGTTATTGATAGTGTTGAAGTGAACAAAACCATCAGCTGGCTTGATGGTGAGCCTAGCGTTATTTTGGCCATCCAAAAGCAACCTGGTACCAACACTGTGGCCATTGTTCAGGATATTAAGGCCCTTTTGCCTGAGTTTGAAGCACAGTTGCCAGCATCCTTGACCCTAACCACGCTTTTTGACCGTTCTGTGTCCATCCAAGAATCCGTGCATGAAGTAAAATTCACCCTCGTGCTCACGGTTTGCCTTGTGGTCATGGTTATTTTCCTCTTTTTGCGTAACCTGCCTGCCACCATTATTCCAAGCCTCGCCTTGCCCATGTCCATCGTGGTGACCTTTGCCATCATGCATTATATGGGCTTTAGTATCGACAATTTATCGCTCATGGCCCTCACCTTGGCCGTAGGCTTTGTTGTGGACGATGCTATTGTTATGCTTGAGAATATTGTGCGGCATATGGAAATGGGCAAAAGTCCTCTCCAAGCGGCCCTCGATGGAGCCCACGAAATCGGCTTCACCATCATTTCCATGACGGTGTCCCTTGCCGCTGTTTTCATTCCCGTACTCTTTATGTCGGGCATTGTGGGCAAGCTTTTCCATGAATTTGCAGTGGTTATCACCGTGGCCATTCTGCTCTCTGGCTTTGTATCCTTAACCCTAACACCTATGCTGTGTGCGCTGTTCTTAAAGCCTCATGACCCAAATATGCGCCATGGCTTCTTTTATAATGCCCTCGAAGCTATGTTCAATGCGTGGTATCGTTTCTATGAAGTGACCCTTCGTTTCGTTGTACGTCACCACGTAATCACCTTTGTGGTCTCGCTCAGCGTTATTGTGGCTACAGGTTATCTCTTCACCACCATGCCTAAGGGCTTTTTGCCCAGTGAAGATACGGGCCAGATTACGGGCTATACCGAAGCTGACCAGTCTGTATCCTTTGAAGCCATGAAGGCTTTGCAGCTGGCCTTGCATCCCATCATCGAAGCAGATCCTGCCATCAGGTCTTTCTCATCCGTTGTTGGTGCTGGTGGCCCGAATATCGGTGGTAACTCTGGTCGTCTCATGTTGCGCTTGTCCGACCGCGCTAGCCGCGACCACGTGGACGTCATCATCCATCGTTTGCGCCAAGAGCTCACAGGTTTCCCTGGCATCAATGTCTTCCTCGTCAATCCGCCAAGCATCAATATTGGTGGCCGTTCCTCCAAGAGTCTGTACCAATTCACTCTGCAAGGCACGAATAGCGAAGAGCTTTACGCTGCTGCGGTGAAGGTTGAGGACATTATGGCCAGCTTGCCCATGATTCGCGACATCAACAGTGACCTGCTCATGAAAAACCCTGAGTTGTTCCTTGAAATTGACCGCGATAAGGCCGCAGCTCTCGGCGTCACCATGGCTCAAGTGGAGCTTGCTCTGCAATCCGCCTATGCCACGCGCCAAGTGTCCACCATTCTTGCGCCTAACGATGACTATGAAGTTATTCTTGAGACCTTGCCCGAGTTCCAGCGTGACGAAAATGCCCTGTCCTACCTCTATGTACGCTCCACAAGCGGTGCTCTCGTGCCTTTGAGCACCATCAGTAGTTTAAAAGATCGCGTTGGTCCTCTCACCGTCAACCATACAGGTCAATTCCCATCCGTGACCATCGCCTTTAACCTGCAACCAGATGTGTCCCTCAGCGACGCTGTGGCGGCGGTTGATGAGGCCGTATCCCCGTATATCCCAGATTCGGCCAATGGTTCCTTCCAAGGTACAGCCCAAGCTTTCCAAGATTCCATGGCCAACATGACCATGCTCGTCATCATGGCTATTATCGTGATCTACATCATTCTTGGCATTCTCTACGAAAGCTTTATCCACCCCATAACCATCCTCTCAGGTCTGCCCTCAGCAGGTCTTGGAGCACTCCTGACTCTCTATATCTTCAATATGGACCTTAATCTCTATGCTTTCGTGGGTATCATCATGCTCATAGGCATCGTGAAAAAGAACGCCATCATGATGATTGACTTTGCTGTAGAAGCCGAGCGCACCCAAGGGATTAGCCCACAAGAAGCCATTCTCCAAGGCTGCCTCATCCGTTTCCGCCCCATCATGATGACCACCATGGCCGCGCTCATGGGTATCATGCCCATTGCCGTCGGTTTCGGTGCTGGTGGTGAAGCTCGCCAACCACTGGGCCTCGCTGTTGTCGGTGGCCTTGTGGTCTCACAGCTCCTGACGCTCTACATTACGCCCGTATACTACCGTTATCTAACGAGTTTAGGCGGATTTGTGCGGAGGCTTTTTAGATAAGCTGGGGGGAAGGGGACAAGATACGTTTAGCGTGATTATGTAGATTTTTCTTGTTCACGTATTTCGTGAATGATGGTTTTCATTTGTACTTTGAGCGTTTCCTGTACATCATGTTCATGGGAAAACTGTCCCTTAAAATAGAGCAAGATGGGCACAAGGAATTTTGGGGTAACGGTGAAGATGAGGCGCATGCCACCACTTTTTCCGATTTTATATTCCTTCAAGGGAAATCGTATTTTGCGCATGGCAGGACTAAAACCTGGATACACATCGCCCACGTTAGGATTTTTGCATATATCTTCTATGGCCACATCAATAGCTTTGCGGCTCAAAGGATATGGCTTTAATGTCTTTTTGGCACTGTGTTCAAAGGCATCCGTGCGCTTGAGTGCTGGCATCATGAAAGCAAGGTCTCAAGTTCTTGGCTAAGTTCATGGATTTCTGGGTCAGAGGCAATATATAAATCTTCCAGAAGGTCGCTTAGTTCATGTTCAATATCAAGGGCCATGCGTTGAACAAACATGGGAACAGACAAGCTATTGAGAATGCTATTTATTTTTTTAGATTCGGCAAGAAAAGTTGAAATGTCACCTATATGGTCTGCATATTCGTGCTGTGGTGCTTGTCGGAGAGTTACGGCAAGTTGAGCAACTTTGCGTCGGTTTGTATATAAATGACGATACAGAAGAGCACCAATGAGGCAACCCACGATGGGGTTGGGCTTGCGCTCTAGTCGTTGTGCTGTTTGCATCATACCTTGAAAATTGAAGGTATCTGCACAGATGCTATTCATAAAAAAACCTCGTAGTAGGCAGTTTCTGTGATGAAAATTCCAAACAAAGCATAGACACAAACATGCATAATAGCAAGTTTCCCTCATCCCTACCAATCGCCCACATAAAACTATCGTAAGACGGCTTCAGGCAAGACAAAATCCTCCCAAGGTCCGCGGTGCGCATGGAGCTTTTCGAGGAGGAAGTGGGCACGCAGGAACATATCTCGAGCAAAGGGTCGCTTCAGTTCGAAGCGTGGTGAGGTATAGAAGGAGCGCGCGAGGCCAAGTGCCAGACGTGCTTGGAAGGTTGTGTCGTCGTGGGCCTTGGCATAGTCCTTGGTGAAGTCGAAGGTGCGTCGCATAGTCCAGAGGATGCGGCGGCGCATTTCTGGTGCGAAGATGGGAATACGGAAGGCTGAGACCATGAAGACCGAGACATCTTGCACAATGTCGTAGTCCCGTGAGCGGTACAGGTCGATGAGTCTGATGGTTTGGTTTGCGTGGTTATACACAAGGTTATTGAGATTGCAGTCGCCATGGGTCATGACGGTATACGGTGCAGGCAGCATAGCTTCAATGTCAGCGCACAGGTCAAGGAGTGTGTCCGATGATGGAATGGAGAGCCCACACATATTCATGCTAGGCCGATAAAATTCAGGGTGCACACGCCACACAGCACTGAGCCGGCTACGGATTTGGCTGATATAGTTGGTGTGGAGTGTCTTGGGTCTTTTGGTGCTATCCCAGATATTGGTGAAGGTTTGGCGCATGATAAAGAGGGCATTTTTGAGCATTTCTTGGTCTGACGACAGGACAATTTCATCAAAGGTGCAGCCTTGCAGGAATTCGATGAGCAAAGAAGCCTGTTTGTCCTGCTCATGATAGCCATAGATGCACGGCACAAGATCTGGGAAGAATTTGGCCCAACGTTCGATATTGCGCTTTTCCTTGGCAATTTTCTTGATATTGCCTTCTTTATAGATGGTCCCATGGTCGTCGGTGACTTTAGGGTCAGCTTGCAGATTGCTGTTGCGCACAAGGGCAATGCGGCACCCAGAGCGCGAGCCCAAAATAGAACGGTAGTCGATATTATCAAAGTTACTTTCAAAGCCAGAATTATTGAGCGTTTGCTGCAAAGCATCGAATTGCTTGATTTTAATGCGCTCGCCAATGCTTGCAAAAATCAAAGCTTCGCCAATGGCTAAAATGTCGTCGCCAATGCGTTCAAGGTAACGATACACGAAAACGTCCGTAATATAGTCGTGCAAAGACGAACGGATTTTAGATTTCTTCCGCGCCACACCCTCAATGACCCGCGCAAAAACCTTTTTATAGCTATCGTCAAGTTCATGTTCCGCACGGCAAATAGCCAAGGCCATGGCTAGGTCACGGCTTTCAAAGGCTGGTATGATATGGTCCACAGCTTCCATGATGGTAGAAAACATGGGATCATATTCTTTGGCCAGCAGTCCCGACGTGGTGGACAAATAGGTCATTTGGTCCAGAATATTCACGCAGTGATTGGCGATGCGCTCAAGGTAGACCGCAATCTCATGCATGGCGCGGATACGGTCAATCTCCTTTTTATCGAGGGATGGGTCCGTATGGATGCGCGAAAAGCAGTTGTTTTCAATGATGGTTTTTAAATTGTCGACATGGTCATCGCGGCTGATAATCCGCTTAAACTCCTTGGGGTTCGGTGCGTGCATGAACGATTGCGTTGCCTGCAGCTGCCCCTGTACCTCCAAAATAATAAAACGAAAATTTTCTGACAGGCCGTCGAAGGTTATCATATATGCTCTTTTTAGAGGGAGGGATTTTTTTGTGG
>JAWXUA010000080.1:0-12842 GCA_044433065.1 Pseudomonadota bacterium | reverse complement strand
CTATGGTCTTATAACAATGAAAGGCCTAACATGGGCATCGGGGGCATTACTCCCGCCCAAAAATTAAAAATGGCTGCATGATCTCTACTTTTAAAAGCGCTTAAAAATGGGATGATTACCGGGCCAACTCACAAGCGCAATATATCAAGGCTGCGTTGAGGCTGAAAAAGCTATGCGCTGGCGTCCGACTGCTACTCCTAGCTCTTATGATGAATTGCAGCAAGATAAAACTCATAAATATGTAATTTATCTTAACTTTTTAAAGGGCCTTCATCAAGATTCCTTCAAACTGATCCACTATGACTCTCTTCGTATGCAAGGTGGCAAAGTCGTCGAGTTTAGCCTCGCAGAGCACCAGAGTATCCTTAATTTTACTCTGCAACACCCCACATGCCTGTATGAACGCTGGAAAGATAGATCTATCAGCTATGAAGATAATAGTAATATTTGTAGTATGCTAGCCCTAACAGAGCAGGTCTATAGCGTTATCCCGATGGCATTTGTGGCCGAATTCCGTCACGAAATGCGTCGCCTTGGTAAAGAGCTAGACAATCGTGAAGCACTAATGAAAAACACAGCATCAGCTACATAGCCTACACTAAAGCGCCTCGCTAGGGAGAGAGAAACTAGCGAGGCGTTGTGCATTGATGCAGGAGAGAGAAATGCACCAACTATCTCAAGCGAGATGATTGATTATACCATAAAAGCATCGTTTTTGGAAGTGCTTTATTGAGTTTGGTGCATTGAGTAATGGTGATTACTCTTTACTTTTGTTTGAAGCAGGCCATAGCTCATTAACAAGCATGGGCACATCCGTGTATGGGAGTTCTTCATTCATGGGTGAGCTTATTTCATTGATTGCATTGGCACGAGCAGTGGCTATGGCTAGATTGTTTTTAGTTTGTTCAAAAATAGTATTCGCGCCTTTTTCATAGTTAGGAAGATGTTTTTTTAACGCGTGCAATATCTCTCTACGATGTTTGAGATTCGTACAATTTTCAAAGTGCAATAACAACCAGTACTCAAAACTCGGGTTACTAGGAATGGCTGTAAAAACAACATCAATCTTTTCATCATTTTTACAGCTCACACCTTGATCGCTAAGCCTTTGTAAAGTGTGCGCGTACGACTCGTGTTGATCGCGATCAAAAACAATATAGACTTTATCAAAGGCTCTTGGAGTAATTCGCTTATGGGCATCACCGTTTTTAAAAATATGGATTGCCCCTTCAAGTACAGACTTTGGATCTGTTCCCTCAGGAGATTGTAAAACCATAATTGTGGTGGTAGGCAATCTCCGAATTTGACGTATTTCATTAAAATAATTAGGTTCTGTCTTTTTACCTTCTGTGATAATGAGCACGCGCTCGTTTTGCCGACGGACATTGGTTTTACGCCCAAGTTCTCGCCCACGCGCGCGTTCTATACGCGACCGAGCCATTACACATTTTCCTTCACATGCCACTCATTGAAAAGCGGGATAGCACCATAACGTCCATCAAGGTAGCCTTTTGCAATGGCTTCTTGTTTTCGTGGGCTGAACTCAGCGAGAGAATATAATGTTGAAGCTTGATCTTGGTCTTTTTCTACAAACCAAACTTGATCGCGTCGGAACAAAGATTTGTCTTGAAGTAGCGCTGTATCATGCGTGGTAAAAATGAGCTGTGGGGCAGAATCTCCATCTTGTTGGAGATGAAAAAGATCAACTATTTTACGCACTAAAAGGGTGTGCAAGCTATTATCTAGCTCGTCAAAACAGATAATACCATGACGTTTAATGATGTCTAGAAGAGGGCTTAATGTATACAGCAGTACTTTAGTGCCTTGTGACTCTTGATCAAGTCCAAAGTAGGCATTGCCCTGTTGTGTCGTATGGTAGAATATTGGTGCATAGAACTTTTCGTCCACGCCTTTAAAAACTTTTTGCTCTTTTAATTCTTTATTAATGTCATGAACATTTTTTTCTATAAACTCAATGGAATCGATACTAATATCTGCTGATTTTAAAAATGTACAGATAGTATTTCTTCTTTCATCATTTTCGCTGAGAACACCAATATTTGACCATGACTTAATGCTTTGTGCATCTAATACAATAAATAATTTTCCAAAAAACCAATTATATAAAGGACGAAGCTGGGCGTTATTTAGCTGCACTGCTGTAGAAAAAAAGAGGGCATTAGGTCGCGTTGCCTGTTTTATACTATCTTTTTGCCCTTTAAAGAAGGAGCTAAATTTATAGTCATAGTCTTTAGTGCTTTCATTATACGTTCTTTCAAACCACGTCTGCGGCTTTGCATTCTTATAGACAAGCAAAAACTCTTCAAAAATTTGTTCCCGATTTGCCGTGAAGCCGTATTGATAGCGGACTTGCTCATGTAAAAATGAAATTTCAAATTCTGTGGGCAAATCTTTATGTGTATTATTCAGCCAAAAAGGAAGTATTGGCAACTTACCATCAGGTGGCCCTTGTGTCGAAGTCATTAAAACAGCCTGCATACAACGTAATGCATCCAATACAGTTGATTTACCCCCAGCGTTAGGGCCATAAATAACCGCACTTTTTAACAAGGCAGGAATGGGCTTAAAATTTGTTTGAATAACATTAGTGTCCCATAGTTCCTTATCGCTCGAAGGAACCATGCTGAGCACCTGCTCATCTCTGAAACACCGATAGTTTTTCACTCTAAATTCAATAAGCATATACCCCTCCAACCTTGTTTAGAAGAGAATTTTTACCTGTTATCTGCAAAAAAGCAATTTATATTTAGTATTATCCGCTACTCACCACTTTTCAACATCATCCGCCCACTAACATTATCCATGCGATAATCCACAATACTACCATCCACCACTTTTTCACACACGGCCACTGCTGTTGCAACATCCACGGCAAACCATTCTTCAGGGTGATAGTTTGTGCCATCGTGGGCACGTAAAGTCATATGCACGCGCTGCTCGCACAAGAAAGCGTGAACAAGGTTCTCAAACTTTTGCGGATTCAAATTGAAACAGGCTATTTCTGCAAGCAAGCGTACTGGGGCTTCAAGATAGGTGCGGTCGGTCTCGGCATTCTTGATACGCTCTTGTACGGGCTGAGTTGAATAACCAATTTTTACGAGTTTTCCCTGTGCCTTAAGCTGGGCAAGAGCAGGAGCTTTGCTTTCAGTTGCTAGGACATAAATGAAGCCCGTAGGGTCACTTTGCGGTGACAAGGCGGCTCCATCGTCAGAAAACAGATTTGGATTATAATCCACACGCTTACTGTGTGGGTCTTTGTACAAAGCTCGTGCAAGGGAGAGTTTCAGCAAATCCGTCTCCGTGCCATTGGCAAAAATGACCCGTAGGCGTGGATTTTCAAGCCGTTTATCGCTCGTTTCACTATCGAGCACGCAATCCACATAGCAAAGCACACCACGCAAAATAAAAATCTGCCCTACAGACGCGTCTGATTTGCGCGAAAACTTTTCTAACAGGACAGACTTCTTCTCCACGGCCTTTTGCGCGTCGTGGAATAATTTTTCATAGCAATAAAAATCTTCGCATGGCTTCCGACTTGCTATTTCGTCAGGTAAGTCCTTCTCTTTAACTGGGCTAATATGGCCTAGCTGAAAAATGCTTGTATCAATGGAATCAAGCAAATCTAAATCATCATCGTCATCGAAAATATCTGCCAAACTCTGGACTTCACGCGGTTTAGTCGTGCTTTTATCAGCAAGCAGACCGACGGTATCATAAGGCAAAGCTTGTGCAGTCAATTTAGGGCGAGTCCGATAACTCCTAAGGCGTACAGCTAGCTGTCGCTCCGTGGTCATGTCTGGCTCTCGGTCATGGGTCTCATAGAAAGCCACAATCTCCTTAAAATTTGTAATGCCAACATCTTCCCTTGATGCTGCTTTAGGCTTGGCGGCCTCAACACCAGCAAGTAAATCAAGGTCATCATCTTCGTCAAAAATGCTATCAAGAGATTGCGGTGCATCATAGGTACGAAGTTTCATGACTTACGCCTCTTGCGCCATACGTTGTGCTTTTTGGTAGCGAATAAAGGCCAAAACTTCGGCAAGTCTGCGCTCAAAGCCATTGGACGAACTCAGCGACGGTTCCACACCATATTGCTTTTTAAACTCTCGGATTTTGGGCCATAGTAAAACCGCCTCTTCCTCTGTAACATCACTGCGCTGTGTGGTGACATTATCCTGAATGGTCTTGAGCATGGGCGCGGTCACGGATTTTGACAAGATTTCATACGCACCTTGGAAAGGATTGATGCTTTCGATGAGGTCAATCTGCAAATTATCCACGTCTATGAGCCTGTCGCCAATGCGCAAAAAGGCCCGCGCTCCTTGTGACATACGTGGATTATCGCCATCTTCTTCATCACCATCATCTTGCCCACCATTCTCGTTATCTCCATCATAGCCACCATCGTCGATTACAACGTCATCAGCAGGAATAATGCCGCCATTGGCCGAAATAACCAGCTTTGTTTTAGCAAGATCGCTCAGCAAAAGAACATCTTCAGCAGGCAAATCAGGGTACATGGTGGTAACAATCTTAGGAAGGTCCACCTCCGTCAATTCTTTAGGGTCGACTTGACCAGTGACAACAGGGTTAATGGTCTCTGGCTTATTAATAAGTTGCGTCAAAATATCATCTACACCGCCATTTTCCAAAATACTCCGCACCTTTGGCGACACAGGCTTTTCGCTATCATCAATAATAACGGTATTGGCAGGGACTTCTTCACCCACCGCAATGGTGGAGCGTGGGCGGAAATTCACGCTAGGAGCCAAGACTTCGCGCATAAGCAAGGAAAGCGTGATAGCCTTGAGCACATTGTTCACAGCATCCTTCACGTCTTCATCTTCTGCGTCAGGTTGCGCTATCAAATTGGTGAACTGCGCATGACTTTTGCCTGCACAGTCACGGGCCGCACGGCCAATAATCTGCACAACTTCAGTCAGCGACGAACGGTAGCCAATAGTCAAAACATGCTCGCACCACGGCCAGTCAAAGCCTTCTTTAGCCATGCCAAGAGCAATAATAATGTCCATTTGGTCACGCTCTTTAATGGACCGTAAATAGGTCAAAACATTGGCGCGTGCTTGGTCGTCGGTCACCAGATCAGCTACTTTAATGAGCGTGCCATCAGCTGTTTTCAAGGTCAGAATGCCAGATTCTTTGTCTTTACCTACAACATCGCCAATGGCATCAAGAATGGCGTCAACTTCATACAGCTTACGGCCAGTGGATTCTGCCGAGTTTACATTGGGAATATGGATAATAGTTTTCTTATGGATATCAAGGACTTCAGCAATGGCACTCAAATAGCTACCTTGATAAAAATGGTAACCAAGGCCTAAGGATTTTAGGTGTTTGTAGCCGTTCAGCTGTTCATAATAGGTATAGGAAATATGGGTGAAACGTGCTTCAATTTCAGGGTTAAGAATGGGCACTTGGTCACCGCGAAAATAAGAGCCTGTCATGGCCACAAGGTGCGCGGTGGATTGGTTTACTAGAGCGTCCACCATAGCACCAAGCTTATTGCCTTCTTCTGCGGATGTATGGTGAAATTCGTCAATGGCGATAAGGACATTGTCAAAGGCATGAGGATTATTCATGCGCTCAAAAGCAAAGCGCAATGTGGCGTGAGTGCAAAGCAGATATTGCGCCTGTGGGTCAGCTAAAAAAGCAAGGACTTTATCAACTTTCCCTGCGCCACCAGGCGTGCATAGGCTATATTCTGGATCAATGCACCAATCAGCAAAGAAACCATACTTGCTCAAGTTGGTATTATCAAAGGAGCTACCAATAGAAATTTCTGGCACGGCAATAATAGCCTTTGCAAGACCTTGGTTGAGGACCTTATCAAGGGCCAGAAACATCAAAGCCCGAGACTTACCAGAAGCAGGTGGTGCTTTAAGCAAAAGGTGCTGAGCATTGCGCCCTGCATAGGCACGCGCCTGCATTTCTCTCATGCCCATATTGTTATGGTGAACACTGGTTCCTGATTGGCTATATTGTACAGTGAGAGTTTCTGGCATGGTAGATTCCTATTTGGTTGTTGTTTCTTTTTTTGCTTTACGTAAACTGTCTGAGAAAGATTCTACATTCATTATAGGATTAGTTCTATGAATTACTCTATGGCAGTTTGAGCAAAGTATTGCTAAGTCATCAAGGACAATTTCTGTACTCTCGGTCAATTTAGACAATGGCACACGGTGATGAACTTCGCAAAATTCTTCTTGCAATAACTCGCCATAAAAGTCTTTAAAATTAAAACCACATACCTCGCACTCAAGTTTTCCTGTCTTTTTTAAAATATTTTTCTTTTTTACCTGAGCGAGCTTTTGACTCCTCTCCCTCGCTATATGAAGACAAAGTTTCGTTTTGCCTTCAATAGCCAAATAATCTAAGTCTGGTAGACAGAAATCTAAGGGGTTATTGCGAGTAACCTCTAAAATTTCTTTCCGGATTTTTTTATCCTTCTTTTTACTTGCATACCAAATATTACTTCGACCTATTCCTGACTGTTCTTTCGACCTTGTTCTAGGAATACCATAATTACGATCAGTCTCTGATAGCAATACAACATCTTCAATTCTAGCTCTTATATTGTAAAACGATATCTTGTTTGCTTTATGTACATAAGAAGGATATAAGGTGTTCTTTTTAGGATTTCTAAATATAGTTGCATTTTTATACCATCCAACAACAACAGTTCTATCATCTTTAGGGTCGGGGTTTCTTGATACCCAAACAACAGTAATACCATCAATTTCTTGATTGGCTTCTTTATCAAAATTTGTAATATCTATGGTTGAGTTTTTATTGCTTGCTTCTACATATCCATAACAATAACCATCGTCGCATGGTAAAAAATTGCAAGCTTCATGACCGACATGATCTATATTGTACTGGCCACCGCCTTGAGGCTTACTGTCAGACTCTGTAACGCCTTTATATTCCTTCATCCAACCAATATTACAAACTAAAAGATTTGTCATTTCTTGTTCCTTTAGAAAATATTAATGGTTCTCAACCAGCTTCGCATATCTCGCAAACAACATCTGCAAACGTGCGTCATCGTCAGCAAAAGGCTTACTTTGATAAAGAGTATCTACAGCCAAATCTAAAGTAGTATGGGCCTCTTGTAAATCCTTTGGCATAGTCTCTGGATTGTAAAGCTGTGCCAACGTCATGTCTGGATACATTTCCCGAATATCAAGTACTTCTTGAGCAAGTTCTTCTATGGTGTGCTCTTGCGTCTTTGTGGCTTCTGGCCATGGAAATGTGTTGTATACGATAGAAGCAGAATAACGATAGTCACTCTTTAAACGACCACATACCGTACGCATCCATGCCATATGCATTGCAGATGTAAGAATGCCAAAGTGATAGAGGGTAGCTTCGGGAACAATCAAATTAGCGTTGCTAGCAACAACATCTTTTCCCATAAAACCTATAGGTATATAATTGCGTCGCTCAGATGTTGTGCTAGGAACAAGTAGATAAGGTTTCCCTGTATGTGGTGCAAAGAAAAACTCTTCAGCTTTCTGAGCTTTTTCTCGCGTTGGTTTAGCAGATGATGCTAATCGAAATTTAGCAACAGCTTGAACTCTTGATACTATTTGAGGAACATCTTTCCAATCATGTTTATTCACCCCTTTTAACCAAAGGCAATATCTTTTTGCTCCACCATTCAAAAAATCTTCTGCTCCAACATATTTTTTTAAAAAAAGACTCGCAGTCGGAACTTCTTTTAGCATTTTTTGATATTCTTCTGAGCTTAAGATTAAATGTCCATTGTCTGATGGTTTGTTTCCATAGACCATTTTAATAGGAGCAATTACAGGCGAAGAGGCAGATGTGACGAGAATACTAGGGGTGTCTAATAAATATGGGCTTATTTGACGGGCATAGAGTTCAGTTGGATTATTTGATACTTTATCGTAATGATAAAGTATTTTATTTTTTCTATTCTTCAATGAAAAACCAATAACAACACAGAAAACAGCCGCATTATTTTTTGCTTCATTGTTCCATTTAAATGTTCTATGGGCAAAATTAATATAGCAACCATGCTCTAAAAGACAACTCCACAAAGGAAAAACTTGCTCTCCTTGGCAAATTGAATTAGTAGAAACAAAAGCGACCTCAATACTTGTGGATTGTATGAAATTCACTGTAATAGAATACCATCCAGTTACATAATCTAATGATGCTGAAAGACGCTTATTTTGAAATAGTCTTACTATCTCTTTTTTTTGCGCTGCTGTAAGCATGGACGCTCCAACAAACGGCGGATTACCAAAGATATAGTTCAGCTTTTCGGGCGCAACAATATTTTCCCACGGAGTTGTGAGGGCATTAGTGCATACAATAGTCGCGGCATGACTCAATGGAATAGACGGGAATGTACAACCTAACGACTCACCAAAACGCACATTCATAACGTGTTCCATAAGCCACATGGACACGCGAGCAACTTCTACAGGAAACTCTTCAATTTCAATACCATAGAACTGGTCAATGGTGACCTTTGAAAATTGCGACAAGGACACATTGAGCCAGAGCGAGCTATCTGCATTTTCACCGCGCAAAGCCATAACTACTTGAAGCTCAAGCTCTTTGAGCTCGCGGTACGCCACAATAAGAAAGTTACCACAGCCACAAGCAGGGTCGAGAAAACCAAGCGTGCTTAGCTTGGTGTGAAATGCTTCAAGGGCCGCCTTTCTGCCATGCTTCTTTTCTTGTATGGTCTGAAATTCTTCATGCAAAGCGTCTAGAAATAGTGGGCGAATTACCTTTAAGATATTCTTTTCACTGGTATAATGCGCACCCATACTGCGGCGCTGTTCTGGGTCCATAACCGCTTGAAACATCGCACCAAAAATGATGGGGGAAATTTCGTGCCACTCCATCTTGCCGCATTCCATGAGCAAACGGCGCGACTTTGTATTAAAGGTCGGAATGGCCACATTTTCTTGAAATAAACCACCGTTTACATAGGGAAATTCTTGAAAGGTATTGGCAAGATTGTTGCGCTCCGCAGAGCCTATAGGCAAGCTGAGTGCAAGAAAAAGCTGTTCAAAAAAGCTGGTCAGATCTGAACCATCTTCTTGACTCATGGACTGCAACGCCAAGGTCATTTGGCTTGCTTTGGGGAAAATGCCCGTATCTTCAGCAAAAAAGCAGAATAATAAACGAGTTAGGAAGACATTAAGAATATGACGCTCGTCTTTGCCATAGTGATTCATCGTGCAAATGCTGTCATAAAGCCGTCCCATTTTCTCGCACGCTTTAATATCCGCTGGGTGCTCGGCATATTCCATAGACTTCTCGAACTTCCCTGTCAGCGGCAAAAAGAAGTCGTAACGATGCGGAAGCTCAGCAAAATCAAAAATCGTTGTGTCCTTTACCTTGGCGTCATAAGCCGCCACGGTGACAAAGTCCGTCACAAGCACAAAACGTATTTTGTTCTTTACGAGAACTGGCATGGCAAGCACTTCTTCTAGTGCACCGGATACAGAAAATCCCCCAGCAACCTGCTTAGGCAATGGCCGAAAATATATGGACCGTGGCACTGCGACATCAGTAGCAATCAGCGACAAATTGCGTTGTTTGTCGCCAGCTTGTAAACGCTTAATCGTCGCCTTTGGTGTGCCATAGGCAAGCAAAAAGTCATATATAAATTCACTGGTATTATCTTTGCTTACAAGGGCTTCCAGTGCGTTGATAATCTTTGCGTGGTTCGGTGCGGCCATGTTGGGTTCCTATGAGAAGAGAGGGAGGATGTACTAGTAAAGCAAGTCATGCAAAGACAAAGACTCATTCAACTTTTTGTTATAGTTTATTTCTCCAATTAGTACACCTAAAGGAGTAGGTTTTAATGCCTTGAGGCTAAAAGATGATTTTCTCCATACTAAAAAAATATTTTCTATACCAGGAATATCATCGAGAATAAACTTCTTTATTTCAGGAGGGGACATAGTCGATTTCTCAAATAAATCTAAAATAGCTTTTTCTTGATTATCCAAGTTTAGTGCTTTAATTTTAGATTTTAGACAACTTACTGTTAATACATTAAACTGTATTTTTGACTTGTCATGCAAGCATGGCATACAAATTGGTTCTTTACAATGAATCCTGTTGAGGATCATTTCTATTTCAGATATAGGAAATCCTTTTGAAAACAACCCTTGTAAGTTTAATCTGAACCTTTCTTCTAATGGTTTAAAATGAGAACCTTCTTCTAAGACTGTTACGAGCTTAAAGTGCCTTATATAAGATGGGAACGTATCATCTAGAAAACTGTCGTGATAAAATGATAAAACATTTCTTTGAATATAGTTTCTAAATTTATCTAGTGTTATTAAAGAGGACATGGTCGTATAGGTTAACGCAATAAAAAAAGATAGATAGTCAATATGCTCTTGCGATAACTTTGGCAAAACTTCAATTGCCTCATCTAAAAGAATTTGCTTACGCGACTTTTTCACTTCTTTTGCTCGCTCAAGAAGAAGTTCAACAAGATTTTCTTTTAGCTCTTCGTTACCATTTTTTGCATAGCCTATTTGTGCATTACGAAAAGACCATTGAAAACTAGGTGTTGCAAAAGCCTCCGTCGAAATGTTTTGTGCTTCCATTTTTGAAAAAAAAGAGCTTTGAATATCTGAAAACATCTCTTGAACGAGAAGCTTTACTTCTCCTGATAATCGCTGAAAATCTTCTCTTACTACATCGTGTGCAATAGTTTTGGCATCTTGATAAGAAATACCTTGAACTATTGTAGCATTACCACCAACTTGAATATTTGTAGAATTATCACCAGTTGTTTGATTTTGTTCTTTATTTAGCATTGTAGTCACCATTGATTTGCATATTAGTGGAGTGCTTACCAGATTTGATAGTTTGACGAACATTTTGTGATGACTTTTGCTTACAAATTATGCCGATTACAAAAATACCAAGGCCACTAAATATCCACTCATAATTATTACTGATCCAGTCACAGAATTGGCAAAGGTATTCCATATTCTTCTATCCCCTTTTTATCCTTTTTCTTCACCATGATATAATATAAAAAGGATAATCATCTCTCTATAAAAAACAAGTGTTAGGGAAAACTTTTATAGTTTATTCCTACGCTTGTAAAAGCAGCGCATGCAAACACAAGCCGTGAAGAACTCTACAAGGACGTTTTTCAACAAATGAGACTATGCATGCTGGCCACATTGTCTTGAATATAATCATAGCTCGCGTAAGTTCTTTTTGCTGAGGCTTCGCACGAAGAAAGACAATTTTTCATGCCTCTAGCTGTAGTAGCTCCCATCTAATTTTTATACTTACTTTGCGTGTGAATTTTCAAAAAGTTCACATTTTGATAATAATTCCATAAAAAAGCTTAGTGTTGACATGGTTTAGTCCTTGAAAGTATACAATTTTATTTGTACCGCAAGTGTCTTTTGTAACTGACTATTTTGGCAAACCTGTGCTAATTCTGTAGCGATATTCACAAAATTAGAAAAAGATTCACTATACCTATAGTTATACATTGCCTTTAAAAGCAATGAACCAATTGTAAAAAGTTGGCGTTCATCTTCTTTGTCGAGTTTAAATATAAGGTTAACCCGCTCAATGTCGCTGCACAGCCTAGTTGTTTCTTGGATTAACTTGTCCTTTACTTTTATCGTGTTTAAACTAGCTCGATCTTCTAAAAAATGTTTGAAAAAAAGTTCTCCTTGATTTTGATTAAAAAACACACAGAACAACATTCCTTTATAGTGCTCTTCTTTTGCAGGCAATTCACCGCTATTTTGTGCTCGATTAATTTCCTTAAGAAATATATCAACACTAAATACTATTCTATTAATTGAAATAAAAAGATCATATCTTTTATCAAACAAAGCAATCCTATTTTGTTGGTCCATAATTTCAACTTGTTTTTCTGAAATTTTAGTCTGTTCAACAGATATGTTTTTTTGTGCTTCTGCAATTTCTTTTTGCTTTTCATTTAATTTATATGCAATTAAAGCAAAAATTATTGTTGCAATAAGACTAAAAAAAGCCAATATTACTATTGCAACATCATCTAGTCGCATCCTTGCATGTCTATTAATTGCATCAACAATAGATTCAACAAGCATCATGTCCTGTAAATTATGTATTTCATTAAGCATGGATTTCACCATTCATGAGTTTAGGAAGGAGTGTATCGTGAAAGTTGTATGAAGTTCTTGCAAAATAAATTTGTTTATCCTGTAGTTCCAACTAACATAGTAACAAGCTGATTTTTTAGACTTCTGGTCTAAAAATCTAAGTCCAAAGTAGAAGGATTACCAAGGCTTGTCAAATATGGAACGACAAAAAAAGGGACTGTTTTCCGTATAAACAGTAATCCCCCCATTAAAAAGTATTTCTGAAAAGTCGAATTTTCTCGTAAATTTTACTGCTTCATACAAAAGCCTGTGCTCCTACAATTGTCTAGCGTACAGGCTTTACCTTGAACCTGCTACAAACTTGTGGAGAATGAGTTAAGCCAGTATTCTCTGAGAAAGGGGTATGAAATGGCAAAACGCACACGTCGTAGTTATGATGCAGAGTTCAAGCGTAATGCAGTAGCTCTAAGCCACGAGACTGGACGAACGGTCGCGGATATCGCTGAAAGCTTAGGCATTTCCGTGGATCTTCTCTATCGGTGGCGGCAAGAGAGTGACGCGCATGGTAAAATTGCTTTTCCTGGTAAGGGAAATCCGATGCTCACAGACCAAGAACGCAAAATTCGAGACCTTGAAAAGCGCTTAAAAAACGCAGAGATAGAGCGAGACATATTAAAAAAA
>JAWXUA010000079.1:0-12925 GCA_044433065.1 Pseudomonadota bacterium | reverse complement strand
GGAAACTTTTGAAAAAGTTTCCTCCCTCCCCCCAGCAAAAAAACACCCTACAAGGAAAAATCCTCGCCGAGGTAGACGTTGCGCGCTTGCTTGTCCTGTACGATTTGCTCGGGCGTGCCGTTGAGGATGACTTGCCCTTGGTGTACGAGATAGGCTCTATCGCAAATATTGAGTGTTTCTCGCACGTTATGGTCTGAAATGAGGACACCGATGCCACGGTCACTTAGTTGGCGGATAAGGCCTTGAATGTCACCGACGGCCACAGGGTCGATGCCTGCAAAGGGCTCATCGAGGAGAACAAATTGGGGCTCTCTAATCATACAGCGTGCGATTTCAAGACGACGACGCTCACCACCTGAGAGATACATGGCCATGGAATTTTCGATGTGCGTGATGCTGAAATCGGATAAGAGCTCGTCAGCACGAGCCTTTTGTTCTTTGCGGCTAAGCTTGGTGTGCTCCAAAATCATTTGCAGATTTTGGCGCACTGTAAGCCGCTTAAATATTGAACTTTCTTGAGGAAGATAGCTTAGGCCAACGCGTGCACGCTCGTGTAGTGGCCAGTCGGCAATGTCTTGACCATTGAGACGAACAATGCCAGCTGTGGGCTTAATAATGCCGATAAGCATGTAGAATGTTGTGGTTTTACCAGCTCCATTGGGACCAAGGAGGCCCACAGTCTCCCCTTGATGCACTTCAACGGATACACCCTGCACAACCTCACGTTGACCAAAACGCTTACGCAAGCCCTCGGCTTCAAGGATGCCCTTGCCTGTATGACATTGCTGCGTGGCCATTTATTTTTTTCCTTGGGTCTTGCCAGCTGGGGTTGCAAAAACAGCTTTGACGGGCTGAGAGCCACCCACAACTTCACTGCGATTTTCTTCAGAATAGAATAATATTTTCGAGCCCTTGATTACGTTGTCACCATCGCTCAAGACAGGATTACCGTCCATAACAAGCAGACCGTCTGCGGTGGTGTACGTCGCAATGTCGCAAGTACCCTTTTTACCGTCGTAATCCATGCGCACATTGTCCTTGGCTACAATGCGTGAGACTTCGCCAGATTGCATGGGCATAGGACTGCCACTTGTATCTTTTTTGGCGTTCTCTTTATCCTCAAAATACAAGGTTAAGGTGTCCGACCAAATTTGAAAGTCTGGGCGCACGACATGCACATTGCCTTTAAAAACAACGTGTTGCTTAGCAGCATCATATTGCATGCGCTCGGAAGTTACTTCTGTGGGCACGGTTTCTGCGTTGCTTTTGGCCATGACACAAGGAGCAGTCAGCCCCATAATCATGGCCCCAAGCAAAAGGCCTGCCGTCATTGTGCGAGCAAATTTTTTCATAGCTATCCTTTTACGCAAAGTGCGTATTGCAAGTAGATTTATAGGCGCATAGAGTATACGTCAAAAAGCGCGGAACTACCATGAAACGGTGACCCCGTCCATGCCTTCAATTATATTCGTGTCCAAATGCCACGTCAGCACATGCGCAAAGCCCTTGGTTTTGACACTTTCAATGTGCGCACCTTCAGGAAAGGTCATAATCCGCGCTTGGCCATCGTAGGTCATGAGTGTGGCATGCAAAGTATAATCATCATAGGTACATACCACATCTTCCCACAAACGCAAAAATTGCTGTTTTTGGTCGACTTGGCCTTTATACGCGGTGACATAAAGCGGTATCTCAGCATGACCAACACGATAGACCACATCTGGCATTTCCACGTCAATGAGGCCGCCCTCTTCGCGCAAAGATGCCCATGACGCTTTTAAACGCCAAAGTTCGAGGCCGTTTTCACCCTGCACAAGGTTAACACCTTTGAGCGCAAGGCCAATAGCCTCTTCCATGTCCTTAGCATCACCACTTGCGCTGTCATTCTGCCCACCAGAGCCCGTAGAGCCCATAGAACCAGACGAACCAGAAGCATTAGCGCCATGAGTACTACTCGCCGCGCTGTCCTTCTTCTCCTGCTGGTCAAGTAATGCCTGATGCACCTGAGTAATTTCAGCAATTTGTGCAAGGGAGTCAAGGCCCACAGTCCGCAGTATAGGTCCCAAGTGGCCCGTATACCACGCACCATACGTGGCCGCAGTCATGATAGCTACGAGACTGAGTCCGATGATAAGAGGTCGCTTCATGTAGGACTTAACCTCGGTTAAGCCATTCATTGCACAGGCTTTCGTATTTTCCCTGTGCTTTCAGAATAAAAATAACGGCCTCGCGCACAGCACCATTGCCACCGCTAGCAGAAGTCACGAGGCGTGCAAGCTCTTTAACTTCTGGTTGGGCATTTTGCACGGCAATAGGCAAACCCACGAGACGCATGGGGCCAAAGTCAATCCAATCATCACCCACATAGGCAAGCTCAGACCATTCGAGACCATACTTTTCACGGATGGCATTGACGGACTCAACTTTGTGCTGAAAACCTTGATAATAGTCTTCAATACCGAGAATGCGCATGCGGCTTTCTACGGCTTTGGAAATCATACCACTGACCACAGCCACGCGGATACCAGCGGCCTGCGCAATCTTCACGCCCACACCATCTTGCGCATGAAAACGCTTGGAAAGACGCCCTTCATCGTCATAATAAAGGCCGCCGTCGGTCATAACACCGTCAATATCGAGGACAATAAGCTTAATTTTTTGCGCCAAAATATTAGCAAGCACGCGGCACACTCCAGAGGGCTACAAGTTCGTTGAGCAAAGGTGCAAGCGTCTTAATATGCAAGCTATTTGGTCCATCGCAAAGGGCTTTGTCTGGGTCTGGATGGCATTCCATGAAGACACCTTCCACCCCAGCAGCTACAGCAGCGCGCGCCATCATGGGCACATATTCACGGTTACCGCCAGAGCAGCCGCCTTGGCCACCTGGCAATTGCACGGAATGCGTCGCATCAAAAAGAACTGGCACACCAAGGCTTTTCATGACAGGCACAGAACGGAAGTCTACGACCAGATTATTATAGCCAAAACTTGCGCCACGTTCGGTCAACATAATGCGGTGATTGCCCGCTGCACGCAATTTTTCCACAGCAGGCTTCATGTCCCAAGGGGCCACAAATTGTCCTTTTTTGACGTTAATCACCTTGCCTGTCTCAGCGGCGGCCACAAGTAAATCCGTCTGCCGGCACAAAAAAGCAGGAATTTGCAGAACATCAGCAACTTCAGCAACGGGCGCGGCCTGTTCTGGCAAATGCAAGTCCGTCACAATAGGCAGGCCCACTTCTTCGCGAATGCGTGCCAACCATTCCATGCCTTTAACAAGCCCAGGACCTCGAAAACTTGTAATAGATGTGCGGTTCGCCTTATCCCACGAACTCTTAAAAATCGCAAAAACACCAGCTTTTTCAGCGGCTTCCTTAACAGCATAGGCCGTTTCTAACGCCATCCCAAAGTCTTCAAGGGCACATGGCCCTGCAAAAATAAAACGACCTTGGCAAAGACGCTCGTACAAGCTATCTGCACTTAAGCCTTCAATAAAAGTACTCATATATCTCCAATGCGTATGCACATCGTATGGAGGAAAAAGCTCACCTGTTAATGGATATTCCATGAACAGTAGAGCATGACTATCGTTACCAAGCAAGTATATAGGTAGTCATAGGGGAGTGGCAACAAAAATTCTAGCTATAAAATGTTATTCGCTGGGGGAGGGAGGAATTAGTACGACATAAATAACTCAACAGCCATATTTTTTACTTCAAGCCCCAAGTACACGCATGGAGCTAAACAGTATTTTTTGAGCGAAGAATATTCAGTAAGAAAATAAAAAAAGCCCTCATAATGTGAACTATGAGGGCTTCATAATCTGGGCCTAGCTATTACTATAGTAACTTGACCAGTGCTGCAATGATGGCAATAGAGGCGGCCATCATAGTGCCTAGTCTCACTGTAAGACGATACTCAAGGTCTTTCAGGTCGCCCTTAGTCGTAAGCTGTTGCGCTACAAGCATCTCTTGCATCGCCTTACGTTGGGCCTGTGCCATCGCGTCGGCTTGCTCTTGCGAAAAACCTGATTTTTGCAGCATCTTGCTGAACTCTAAGGTATCAAAAATGATTGCTGTCATGATTTTCTCCTTAGTCTTCTTCCCTATTTAGCCACTTTTTAGGAGTGTGTCAAAGAGGATACTGGGGGAGAAAAACTTTTGAAACTTTCCTTCCCCCACAAAAAATAAAAAAGCCCGTAACATCATACGACGTCACGGGCTCAATTTCTTTAGCGCTTAGAGGCTGGGTTTTCTTTTGCGGCTTTAATGAAGTCGCGGAACAGTGGGTGTGCATGCATTGGGTTGGACTTGAATTCTGGGTGGAATTGGCAACCGAGGAACCAAGGGTGGTCAGCGATTTCCACAATTTCCACGAGCTCGCCATCAGGAGACAAGCCGCTGAAAATCATGCCATGGGAGGCCAAGGTTTCATAGTACGCCTTGTTGAATTCAAAGCGGTGACGGTGACGCTCATCGATATTGGCTTCTGCGTAGGCAGTGAACGCCCGGGTGTCAGGCTGCACAGCACATGGGTAGGAACCAAGGCGCATAGTGCCGCCCTTGTTACTGCCTGTGTCGCGACGCTCGATGGCTTGGCGACGGAAGTCATACCATTCAGTCATCAAGTAAATGAGCTTGTTAGCTGCATCTTCCTTGAACTCTTCAGAGTTAACGTCTTCGAGGCCAACGACATTACGTGCGTATTCAATAACAGCACACTGCATGCCAAGACAGATACCAAAGAATGGTACCTTGTTTTCACGAGCATGGCGGATGGCAATGATTTTACCTTCAACGCCACGGTGACCAAAGCCACCAGGAACGAGAATACCGTCAAGACAAGCCAGCATTTCGCTTGCGTTGTCATCAGTGATTTCCTCAGAATTCACATACTTAAGCTCAAGCGATACACGGTTAGCAACGCCGCCATGGATGAGGGCTTCGTGCAAGCTCTTGTACGCTTCCTTGAGGTCAACATATTTGCCAACAATACCAATGGTCACGCGGCCTTGTGGATTATCACAGGCTTCGATGAGCTCTTCCCAAGGGGCGAGATCTGGGTTTTTGGCTGGCAGGCGCAACATGATAGCAATCTTTTGGTCGATGCCTTCATCGTAAAAACGCAGTGGCACTTCGTAAATATTCTTTACGTCCACAACGGAGAATACAGCGTCTTGGTCAACGTCGCAGAACAAAGCAATTTTGCGCTTGAGATCAGGCGTCACAGCCTGTTCGCAACGGCAGAGAATAATGTCTGGCTGAATACCAACGGAGCGCAATTCCTTAACACTATGCTGTGTAGGCTTGGTCTTGTGTTCGCCCGCAGCACGCAGGTATGGAACCAAGGTCAAGTGGATGTACAAGCAACGGTCGCGGCCAAGGTCGCCACGCAATTGGCGGATAGCTTCGATGAAAGGCAAGCCTTCAATGTCGCCAACGGTGCCGCCGATTTCAATAAGCGCAACGTCGGTGTCATCTTCAGCAAGGCTCAAAATAGCATTCTTGATTTCGTCGGTGACGTGCGGAATAACCTGCACAGTGCCACCAAGATAGTCGCCGCGGCGTTCCTTAGTGATAACGCGATTGTAAATGGAACCAGAGGTATAGTTGTTCTTCTGGGACAGCGGCGTATGCAAATAACGCTCATAGTGGCCAAGGTCGAGGTCTGTTTCTGCACCGTCGTCCGTGACATACACTTCACCATGCTGGAAAGGATTCATGGTGCCAGGGTCCACATTGATATATGGGTCCAGCTTCTGAATGGTAACCTTCAGGCCACGAGCTTTCAGCAAAGCACCAATGGATGCTGCTGCAAGGCCCTTGCCCAAAGAAGAAAGTACGCCACCAGTGATAAAAATAAATTTCGTCTTCATAAATCCTGCCTAAATTATTTAGCATGAAGTGTCGTCGCTAACCGCCCAATGAACACAACAATAAGGCGGCCCCACATGAGTCATGCGTCCGCTCTGTATACTGCAACACTTCACTGTTATTTCTTCTGTCGTTCGTGCCTTAGAATAAGGGCCTTTTGCCCAGAAGGCAAGCCCGTTGGGGTAAGGGGAAAAACTTTTGCAAAAGTTTTTCCTTTTCCAAAACCCCCATCCCTGTTTCAAAAACTTTTATTCGTGGATAGCGATGATACCCTGAAGCAAAATCGCGGCCACATTGGGCTTGAAAAATATTGTATCTTAGTGGATTACAGACAACCTCATTAAGAAGAAAGGCTTATAGCACATTTTTTAAAACCACGTAAACCAGTTGACGATATGCCCATGATGAACATATAATATTCACCCTTGCGAAAGTTACGCCCAATTTCTATATAAACTTTATGGGCAAACTTTGTGGGCGCACCTGCATAGGCAACGCGCTTATATAATGATAGTAGGCAAGGAAAATCCAACGAACCCCCAATCCCTTCACGAAAGCATGAGGAGATTTTCAATGTCCCAAGCGAATACGCTGGTCATCACTGGTTATGGTACCAACTGCGAAGTTGAATCCGCTCACGCCGCTCGCCTTGCTGGCGCAGAAAAGGTTGATATTGCACACTTTGCTGACCTCGCCGCTGGCCGCGTTAGCCTTGAAGACTACAATTTCCTCGTCTTCCCTGGTGGCTTCCTCGATGGCGACGACTTGGGCTCAGCTCTTGCAGCAGCACAGCGCTGGCGCCACGCTCTGGATGCCAACGGCCGACCTATGCTCGATGGCCTCAAAGATTTTGTTGCTCGCGGTGGCCTCGTGCTCGGCATCTGCAACGGCTTCCAATTGCTCGTCAAGCTTGGCCTCTTGCCAGCTCTCGACGGTCAACTCCTTGAACGCCAAGTATCCCTCAGCCACAACGATTCCGCACGCTACGAAGACCGCTGGGTCACCCTCAGCGTCAACACACAAAGCCCTTGTATCTTTACCAAAAACGTCGATAGCCTCTATGTGCCTGTACGTCACGGTGAAGGCAAGCTCGTAGCACGTGATGAAGAAATCATGCGTCGCCTCGTGGATGAAAACCTCGTGGCTCTGCAATACGCTGACCCTGAAACCGTGGAACCAACCATGGAATATCCTTGGAATCCTAACGGTTCACCGCTCGGCATCGCAGGTCTCACCGACCCAACAGGCCACATCCTTGGCCTCATGCCACACCCAGAAGCCTTCAACCACCCAACAAACCACCCAGCTTGGGGCCGCGACGAAGCCGCAACCCTTGGCACAGTGCTGTTTGAAAACGCAATCAACTACATCCACAGCCGCTAAAAAAAAAGGCGATGCCCTCAAGGTATCGCCTTTTTCTATGAAAGACCTCAGCGAGGCACAAATTTTTCATCAACAAGCTTGAGCTACTCTCTTTAGGCGTATCGCCTACTCTAGCGGTATGACTTTTTTTGTGCTACAGCATAGCCATTGCTTTTCACATCAGACATCACCACGATGTCTACACAAATTTTTCACCATAGCCCAGCTACCAACGAAACGTCGCTTCTAGCTGGAAATACAAAGGATATGCCATGTCTGAAGACACCTCTCTCAATGCGCTTAATCCCCTATTTGCAGAATGGGGCATTGAAAACCCTATGCGTGTTTCTTTTGACGCCCTGCGCGCCCACGTTGAAGCTCTCGAAAACGTTGAACTTTCTGCCAACGCTCGCCCAGGTGTAAGCTGGTCTCTCCGCGTTAAAGCCGCTGGTAGCGAACGTCCTTTCTACGCCATGGTTGACGTTGTGGACGACGATCCTTCCGAACGCTGGCTTTCCGTTTGCTTCTACGACGATGTTACCGACGACACCGAAGAGCGTGGCGACTGGATCCCTGGTGGTCTCAGTGGCCAAGACGCCCGTTGCTTCAATATCGAAGAGCCTGACGATGAATTCGTCGCCTATGTCGCTAACCAGCTCACTATCGGCCGCGATAAGTCTGTTTAGGTAATTTTTATACATGGGGGAAGGGGAAAAACCTTTTTGAAAAAAGAGATTTCCCCAGCCCCCATGCCCTTCCCCAAAAACTTTTTATTTGTGGATGGTCATTCAGACCTTGAATACAATTTACGGCCACAAAAAGCCCACTATTCTTTTGACAAAGAACAGTGGGCTTTTCTCATATCTTTATAAAAAAACGTATACGCGCTCTAGACGTACCCTATCACTCACAAAAAACTACACAAAATCTGGATCAACAGCGGCTTTGCCGTTATTGAGCATGAGCTTGAGGTAGCGCATGGTGTAGCCATCCACGGGCACAACAGGGAACATTTGTCGGCAACCGTCGCATTGGGCCATGGCAGGTTGCGAGGGGCCTAACAGTGGTACTTGTCGGCCGCAGAAGGGACAAGGATAGATAAAGAGAAACTCCATGGCCACGGGCTTTACGGGCGTAAGAGGTTTGTTGGAATTATTAGAGTTATTGCGCATACTAGTCCTCCTTGGTGTCAGAGGTAATAAAAGACGTAACAAGCGACGTGCCGGTCATGAGATCTGGCTTTGGAGTATCCCAAAGGTCAAGAATGGTGGGCGCAATGTCACCAAGTACACCGTCTGAACGAAGCGTGTAGTGGACACCTTGCTCCATGATGATGAGGGGCACGGGGTTGAGGGTGTGGGCTGTATGGGGCGTACCTGCTGGGCTGAGAAGTTCCTCAGCATTACCGTGGTCTGCGGTGACGATAAGGCGGCCATTCGTGGCGCAAGTTGCCACTATACGCTCAACACAACTATCTACGCACTCACATGCAGCTATGGCTGCAGGAATAATACCCGTATGCCCAACCATGTCTAAATTTGCGAGATTACAAACAATAAGCTGATATTTGTCGCTGTTCCATGCCTCAATAAGAGCGTCAGTTACAGCCTCTGCGCTCATTTCAGGCTTAAGATCATAGGTAGCAACGTCGCGTGGTGAAGGAAGCAGGATACGGTCTTCGTTTGTGAGCACGTCTTCGCGGCCACAGTTGAAAAAGTAGGTCACATGGGCGTACTTTTCGGTCTCAGCAATGCGGAGTTGGTGGGCACCAAGGGCAGCAACCACTTCGCCAAGGGTTTCGGTGAGCGGCTGGCGAGGGAAGGCTACATCCACGGCAAGCTGGCTGTCGTAGGCTGTCATGGTCACAAAACCTGAAAGGCTAGGCACGGATCCACGATCAAAGACATCAAAAAGGTCGCCAACGAAAATATGGGACAATTGGCGCGAACGGTCAGCACGGAAATTAAAGCAGAAAAGCCCGTCGTTGTCACGGATAGTACCAAAGGGGATGCCGTCATTGGTCATGATACGGGGCATCATAAATTCGTCTGTGGTTCCAGAGGCGTAAGCGGCTTGGATATTCACAACAGCATTGGGAGTTCCATCAGGCGCTGCAAGCTTTGCTTCAAGAAATTCACCCTTGCCATGCACGAGGGCATCCCAAGCAATTTGATTACGCTCCCAACGCTTATCACGATCCATGGCGTAATAGCGGCCAGTGAAGGTAGCTAGGTTGACGCCATCGTCGTCCTGTATTGCCTCAAGAAAATCAGCTACATAGCCTGCACCACTTGTGGGTGAACGGTCACGTCCATCAAGAAAGGCATGCACAAGGACTTCAAGACCAGCTTTGCGAGCCACGGCAATGAGGGCCATGAGGTGTCGTACATGGCTATGCACGCCACCGTCGGAAAGCAGGCCCATGAGATGCAAACGGCCACCACGAGCTTTGGTGTCCTTGATGAGCTTTTGCAAGGCTGCGTTATGCTCAAGTGTGCCCTCTTCAATGGCCATGTCGATGCGCGTCATATCCTGATAGACCACACGGCCAGCACCAATGTTCATATGGCCAACTTCGGAATTGCCCATAAAACCTTCTGGCAAACCCACAGCACGCCCTGAGCATCCCAATGACGTGACATTGTTGGAAGCAAGCAAAGCGTCGAGGTTTGGCGTTTTGGCAAGATGAACAGCGTTACTATCACTAGCAGGAGCAATGCCCCATCCATCAATGATCAGCAACAAGGTTGGTTTCAAGCTCATTGGTCTATCCTTATAAAGATATGGTGGCAAAAATGGCATAAAAGCCAACAATTTCTGGCAAGCGCGAAGCTTTTTGAAATTGTTGGCTTTATCTACAGATATTGTATATCTAACTCTTTGATACGGCTGAAATCAGCTTAGAATTCGTCGTCGTCAAAGTTAGTAGACGTAGCAGCGGTTTCGCTTTCAGAGCGCGCATCGTGCAAAATTTTGGCATCACAACCAGTCCACAAGCTTTCAAGGCGATATTGTTCGCGCGTTTCTGGCAAGAAAATATTGACCAGAATATCGTTAAGGTCGACCAAAATCCACTGGCCAGCCTGATAGCCTTCGGTGCGCAAATTTTCAAAATTATGTTCTTTGCACAAGAGGCGTACTTGGTCTGCAAGGCTTTGAGCATGGCGCACAGAGCCAGCACCAGCAACGATGGTCGCGTCGGTGAATGGGCTGAGGCCATGAATGTCAAAGGCCACAACGCCGCGTGCTTTCTTTTCTTCAAGCATGGCAACGATGAGGGCAACTTTGTCATTGGTAGGCATGGCGGAAAACTGGGGATTACGTTTTTTCAACATCAATATATCTCTATGGTTCGTGGTTATATTCTAAAAAGCCTAACGTCGTTCGTTAAGAAAATCCATCTGACATGCGTTAAGACACCGAAAAAGCATCCTTTTCTACGCAGCATATCAGCATCTTCACAGCGTTTGGATAATTTTTAGGCATCATTACTATTGTATTCATTTTTTCTACGTACTTCTCTACCCTATTCGCGCCAGAACCGCAAATACCAAAAAGGCCCTAATTTTCAAGAAACAGTACAAGCTCTAAAAAGCCCAACTAAGCCTTGCACTTCCTCTTACATAATTGTATATTTCTCAAGGCATAACTGCCCTATCAGCATGCCTTCGTCATAGTTGAATTATATTACTATGAACATTTTTAGTACAAACTGGGCTATATTCTGGCTATATATTGACAGAGGGGTGTATATTCATGCACTCTACCCTCCTAAACTTTTTTGCCATTTCGGTTGCATATCTTGGTAACATTGAGGAGTTTTACTAATGATTTTTGACATGGAAAACGAAACTCTCCCAAGAGAGGAATTAGAAAAATTACAACTTCGCCGACTCCGCAGTGTTTGCGAGCGTGTTTATGCTAATGTTCCTTTTTATCGCCATGCCTTCCAAAATGCTGGTATTACACCACAAGATATCCGTAGCCTTGACGATATCAAGCGCTTGCCGTTTACAACCAAGCAAGACATGCGTGACAATTATCCCTTCGGCCTCTTTGCCGTACCACGCGACTCTATCGTCCGTATCCACGCATCAAGCGGCACAACAGGCAAGTCCACCGTTGTAGGCTATACCCAGCGCGACATCGATAACTGGGCTGACCTTGGCGCACGCTGCCTCGTATGCGCAGGCATGACCGCTCAAGACACCTTGCACAATGCCTATGGCTATGGCCTCTTTACTGGCGGTCTTGGTGCGCACTATGCAGCAGAACGCCTCGGTGCTACGGTTATTCCTATGTCTGGTGGCAGCACCGCTCGCCAAGCCATTGTACTGCGCGACTTTGCCCCAACAGCTGTGTGTTGTACACCATCCTACATGCTGCACCTTTATGATGCATGCGTTGCTGGCGGCATCAAGCCACAAGAATTATCCTTGCGCGTTGGCCTCTTTGGTGCAGAACCTTGGACCGAAGAGATGCGCGCTGACATTGAAAGTAAGTTCGGCATCCACGCTGTCAATATTTACGGTCTCTCCGAAATCATGGGACCAGGTGTGGCTATGGAATGTGTTCAAGCCAAAAAAGGCATGCACATTTTTGAAGACCACTTCTACCCAGAAATCATTGACCCTGACACCTGCGAAGTCCTTCCTGCTGGTAGCGTTGGCGAACTCGTCATCACAACCATCACCAAAGAAGGTATCCCGCTGATCCGTTACCGTACCCGTGACATCACATCCATCGACTATACGCCTTGCTCTTGTGGCCGTACCCACGCACGCCTTGGCCGTATTTTGGGTCGTAGTGACGATATGCTCATCATCCGCGGTGTTAACGTATTCCCTCAGCAAATTGAAGCACTTATCATTGAAATGGAAGACGCAAGCCCACACTATCAAATCATTGTCACTCGCGATGGCAATCTTGACAATGTGGAAGTTCAAGTCGAAGTTGCTGATGGTATTTTCTCTGACACCATCAAAAATCTGCAACAACGCGAACAGCGCATCCAAAAGACCATCAAGCAATTCCTTGGCATCTCCACCAAGGTCCGTCTTGTGGAACCACACACCATCAAGCGTTCTGAAGGCAAGGCGCAACGCGTTCTTGACCTGCGTAAATAATAGTTTTACCACAAAAGGGCCACTGCTGCCAAAAGCTGTGGCTCATATCCATCATCAGCACCCAAAAGAAGGATGCACATCATGAAAGTAGAACAAATCTCCGTATTTATTGAAAATAAGGCTGGCCGTTTGGCTAAAATTACCGAAACGCTCACCGAAGCAGGCATCAATATCCGTGCCCTCTCCCTCGCTGACACCTCCGATTTCGGTATTCTTCGCCTCATCGTGAGCGACCACGAAAAAGCAACCGTGACCCTCAAGGACAATGGTTTCACTGTTGGCCGTACCGATGTTGTGGCCGTTGCTGTCCCTGACCAACCAGGTGGTCTGCACCATATCCTCACCACTCTCAGCGCCAATGACGTGAACGTCGAGTATATGTATGCCTACGTTCAACCCGGTGGCAACAGCGCACACCTCATCTTCCGCTTCGACCGCGTTGATCAAGCTATTGAAGTCCTTAACGCTAACAATATCACTATCATCCCTGGTAGCGAATTGTACGCTTAGTTTTAACTGGGGGAAGGGGAAAACCTTTAAAAATGTTTTCCCCTTCCCCCAGAC
>JAWXUA010000078.1:0-12938 GCA_044433065.1 Pseudomonadota bacterium | reverse complement strand
TTGACAACGTTGAGACGGACACCGTGAGCATTGGTGAAGGCGCAGGTACGGTTAGCGTAGCTGGTTCCACCACGGGCGACGTGAACATTGGTGCTAATGCGACAAGTGTTGAGCTGACAGGCTCCACTGTGACCAATGATGTTACTATCGGTGATGCCTCTGGCGTTGTTACGGTTGAAGGCTCTAACACTGGCGCTCTTAGTGTTGGTGATGGCGCAGGTACGGTTAGCGTAGCTGATTCCACCATGGGCGACGTTACCATTGGCAATAACGCGACAAGTGTTGCCTTGACAGATTCCGAAGTAAGCGGCGTCTCCATTGGTGCGGCTAATGCTAATGCTGATACAAGCGTGACCTTGGCTAATACCGACGTGAGTGGCGCGCTTGAAACTGGCGATGATTTCGATGCTGTGAAGCTCGAAGGCTCTAGCGCTGAGACTGTAAATATTGGCGATAATGCAAGCACCGTTAGCCTCGATACCGTTAACACGGGCGCTCTTACCATTGGTGATGGCGCAGGTACGGTTAGCCTAGCTGGTTCCACCACGGGCGACGTTACCATTGGCGATGGTGATAGTACTATTGAACTGACCAATACAGCTATTACTGGTGACATGACCACGGGGAATGGCGATAACACCATCACTATGACTGGATCCTCCGTTATGGGCGACGTAAATGCTAGTGACGGTGACAATACCATAACCATGACAAATACCACCATCACTGGTGATGTCACTACAGGTAGCGGTGCTGATACTATTACCATGGAAGGCTCTACCATTAGTGGCGCAATCTCCACTGGCGACGGTGACAATACCATTAGCATGACGGATTCCTCAGTCATAGATGGCATTAGCACTGGTAGCGGTTATGATGAAATCACGTCCACGACTACAGAAGGTAATACCAGCACCATTGGCTCCATTAACCTTGACGACGGCGATAGCACCATCAACTTGAGCAATACCAGTGTTACAAATGGTATCACCACAGGCAGCGGCGAAGATAAGGTAAGCATCTTCGCTGATGACGATAATGCGGCAAGTGTTGGTGGCTCCATTAACCTTGGTGAAGGTGGAAGTACCGTTGAACTGACCAATACGGCAGTTGACGGTAGCTTAAGCTCCACTGGCGATGACAACAACAGCATCACCATGGAAGGCTCTACCGTTACGGGTAACGTGATCACTGGCGATGGCGACAATACCATTAGCATGACGGATTCCACTGTCACGGGCGACGTGACCACAGGTAGCGGCGCTGATAGTATCACTATGGAAGATTCTACCGTTAGCGGCGCAATCTCCACTGGCGATGGCGACAATGCCATTAGCATGACGGATTCCTCAGTCATAGATGGCATTAGCACTGGTAGTGGTTCTGATGAGGTCACGTCCATCAATACATCTGGAACCAATAGCGTTATCGGCTCCATTAATCTTGGCGACGGTGGAAGCACTGTTGAACTGACCAATACTGCTGTGACTGGTGACGTAAGCAGCACAGGTAGTGACGACAACAGTATCACCATGATTGGCTCTACCGTTACGGGTGACGTAACTACGGGTGATGGTGAAAATACCATCGACATGACGGATTCCACCATCATGGGCTACCTGAGCACAGGTAGCGATTCGGATAACATCACCATGACGGGTTCTACCGTCTCTGGCTCCATCCTTGCTGGTGAGGGTGATAATACCGTAACCATAACAAACACCACCATCACTGGTGATGTCACCACGGGTAGCGGTGCTGATACCATCATAGCCACCGACAGCTCCATGGCCAATCTCACAACAGGCAGTGCTACGGATACCACGGGCAATACGCTGACCCTTGCTGGCGTAAGTGCAAACACTATTAGTACTGGCGGTGGTGACGACTCCGTAACCATTAATGCAGGATCTAATGCCCTTGATATTAACCTGCTCAGCTTGGGCGATGGTACAGATAGTCTCACCAATACCAGTGCTGACAATAATACATGGACTGTAACAGAGTACTATGGCGGCAATACAACAGGTATTGCTTCCTATACAAGTGCTGAATATATTAATGATTCTACGTCCAATGTTGATATGACAATCCAAACACTGGGTGGCCATATCACCGTGGGTGATAATGCTAATATCCTCATCTGGAAGAGCGGCTATTATGATAGTCTGACCTATGGAGCCAATGTCACCATCAATGATTTGCGTAATAGCACAGTGATTGTTGGGGACAATGCGGTCGATACAAGCACGACGGATACTTTTAGCCCTGTTACGCAAGCACTTGCTGGGCAATTATCCTCCTTACTCTTGTCCTCGTTAGGCATCAGCGCATATGAGTCATTGCTTGAAGAAAGCATGCCATTCACTGCTTTGGTGCAAGGCCCACATGGTTCCATGCTGGTTCATTATGACCCTACATTAGGACACTTTACTTCAAGCGAAGACTTGGTGGCCATTGGCGACTTCATGCACCATAACTTTGCTCAAGATGCTCAATTTGCTAGCCTTAGCTCTGTTTCTGGTACATTGAATATGCTTGATGATCACAAGAACGCTGACAGTTCTGATTTGCTTGACCACAGTGATGGCGCAGATCATTCAACTGAAGGGCGTAAGCAAAAGGTTGTTCATGATGAAGAGCACAATGAGGACAATGCAGAAGGTAATGCAGAGGCAAATGATAATCTAGATGCTGAATCAGATATTGAGGCAGATGCTGATGCAGATGTTGACGCAAATGCAAAAGACAAAAAAGATAATGCAGATGAATAGCCCATGCATTCTGCATAAAATATACGTGTAAAAACTGCAGAATTCAAATTTCCACCCAAACTATAAGGGGACGGTAAATAATGGCAAAAAAATATATACGTACCATGGCAAAGATAGCCACATCTTCTGTCTTATGCACTGTGCTTGTGGGAATGCCTTTGCTTGCACAAGCAGAAATCCAAAAACTGACGCTTATTGACGCCTTGAAGATGACATTAGAAAATAATGAAAGTATTCAAGAAAGCCATGAGCAAATTAAAGCAAGTGAAGGGCAACTAACTTCAAGTAAAGGGCAATATGACCTCACTGCTTTTGCCTCGCATCAGTATGGCGCCTTTAATAGTCTTAGCGCTTCTGATTATACTTCAGAAAATAATGCAGCAGAAAGTTATTCCGCCACAGAAGTTGGCTTACGTCAACGTATTCCAACAGGTTCTATGCTGTCTGTCTATTATACAAATCAGCAGTCCAATAATTTAGGCCTTGCTGGGGGAGCTGCGTATACTGGTTATGACTTTGTTACCTTTGAATTAACACAGTCTTTATTGAAAGGTATTGGCGACAAAGAGCAGCAGGGACTTATCGAGAAGGCCGCTCTTTCCGTTAAAGATAGCAAAGAAGCACGCCGTTTGAAGCTCACAACCGTGCTTTCAGATGTGGTGCGTGAATATTGGTTACTTGCTTTGGCTAAGCGCTACCTTGAAACATCCAAAGAAGTGCTTGCCATGGCAGAAGAAGTTTTGCGCCGTGAAAAAGTACGCTATGGCCAAGGCCTTTCTCTTGGTGTTGACGTGGACCGTGCTCAAACAGCAAGTGAACAGCGTAGGCTTAGTGTGATTGAACATGAGCGCGATATCCGCATTATTGAAGAGCGTTTACTTCTGCTTTTGCATGCACATGATGACTTTGGACATGCCGAAATTGTCCCCGTTACTGCGCCAAAGGATATTGTGGCTGAACTACCGAGCCTTGATGCTTCCTTAAATGAAGCTCAGGCATCTAGGTCCGAGCTTAAACAAATGGCTTTTCTTTTAGCACAGCTTGGTATTGACTATAATATTGCCGAAAACAATATCTTGCCGAGCTTGGATTTAACCTTGCAATATCGTACCCATAATGCCGTTGACTTCATGCAAAGCGCGGAAGATTTTAATGATACAGATGCCCAAGGAAGTTGGTATGGAGGCATTACTTTTTCCATGCCATTGCAAAATAGAGAGGCTTTAGGTGCAAAAGAATATACTTCACGCATGATACGCGTTGCGAAAAACCGTCTTTCCTTGACACAACGCACTATTAATACTGAAGTACGTGAAGCTGTCATCCAATTAAAAGTTTCAAAAAGTGCTATACCAATTGCTAAGAGGGCAATGGACGCTTCATTGGTGACAATGAAGGGTGAAATGGCACGCTTTAAAGAGTTCCAAGCGAATAACCGGGACTTATTGGCATCACAAGACGCTCTTGCGGCAAACCAAATGCTGTATTTTAAAAGTATTATAGATTATAATCTTACCTTACTTAGCTACAGAGTCGCTTGTGGTACATTCCTTGAAAACTATCAGGTTATTATTGATGAAGACAGCGCACGTATTTTATAGTAAACAAAACATTTTGATACTCTTCATATTGTGTTTTCTTTGTGTTGTACCTTGCATACCAGCAGTATATGCACAAGAAAATACAACAGGCTTAGAGTTGCCCGAAATCTCAGATCTTGTGGATGAACACGCAAAATCATCCCAAGGTATGGTGTGGCAGGGTATTTCAAGGCCGTCATATAATGCGCAACTCAGCTTTGCCTTGCCAGGAGTCATCTATTCTATTGATGTTGAAGCAGGTTCTGAGGTGAAAGCTGGAGATTTGCTCATGTCTTTAGATACGAGAGCTGAAGACCAGCGTTTAGCCCTGCTTAGTGCTGAAATGAAAAGTACCATTAAAAGGCGTGTGCTCGAAACACAACGCGCCCAAGCAAAACTTGATATGGCACGTTTTCGCAATGCAAGGCAACACAATGCGGCCACAGATATGGAGGTGCAACATGCTGAATTACAATATAAATTAACAACACTGGCCTTGGAAGAAGAAAATTTCCGCATTGAGCAGATTAGTCTTAATAGGGCTGAATTACTTGCTCAACGCGAAAAAATGCGCCTGTATGCGGCATGTGACGGCATTGTGGAAGATATTACTGTTGAACGCGGTATGGCTATTGATAGAAATATTGCTGCACTTCGCCTTGTTGCCATTGACCCCATCATCGTTGAGCTGAATTTGCCTGTTGAAATTGCGAATACACTGCAAGAAGGTGCAGAACTTGACGTTATTATGGATGATGGCTATGCAACAAAGGGAGTAGTCATACATAAAGCAAATATTGCTGTGCTTTCTGGTCGCACTTTACGCGTACGCTTAAGTGTTCCTAATCCAGATAGCCACAATGTAGGTCTGCTTGTAAAAGTTTTACCTCCACAGTAACATTGTGTTGACAATATATAGCATTTTGCTATGTTTGTTATATATATTTCAAATAAACCTTTTATAGACGAGGAGTTAGTATGTCTGATCAAATTACGCCTGAAAAACAACAAGTTCGTTTAAATGTGAATGCAGACAACATGAAAACTGTGTATGCCAATGCATTTCAAACACATTCTACGCCTGAAGAAGTGTTGTTGTCTTTTGGTATCAACCAAACTTTGCCTTCTCAAGAAGCTGGCGTAAGCGCTGACATGATTTTGCAGTTTAACAATCGCGTTATCTTGAACCACTACACTGCAAAGCGCCTTGCTCTTTCCTTGTTGCAAAGCGTGCGTGAGCATGAAGAGCGTTTCGGAGTCATCGAACTTGACGTTGCAAAGCGCCTCAAAACCAACGAGTAAACCATGTCCATAGACAGCTCTAACGGTAGCCTTGAACAGGCTTTGGCCAAGGTCATCTCTGCTGAAACTCCCCAAGAGCTGTTGCAAAGTCTTTGTGTCGCCGCTTGCGTTGCTATTGGCCCAGCCAGTAGCGACGCAGGGGCGGCTATTTTGATTTATGATCGCGCTGGCGTGCGTGCCTTGTCTGCCTTTGGCAAACATATTCCTGTACGTGAAAGTGCTAAAGGTACAAGCGTGCCCCAAATGCCACCCACATGGCTTTTGGCTTTAGCCTCAAGATTTCCAAAAATTTTAGCGCAAACCGTGGTGGACACGCCTTTGGCGGTGGGCCAAAAGTCCATGCATAGCGTTTTTGTCCCTCTTTTTATGGGAGAAAGTCATAAGGTTAGCCTTGCTCTCGCTTTGCCTAAAGAAGCTTTTTCGAGCCATGTTTTGGCCAATATGTGCTTTTTGCGTGTCTTGGCACAACAGGTTGATAAAGGTTTAGCCAAGCATATTGCCTCAGAAGAGGATGTCCAGCAGCCAGATACTGCTCCTAAAATAGCCGGACAGGTGACCCCAAAAGCTAACTCAAAAGTGAGCCAAGCGCAGAAGCCTCTAAACTCTTCTCATGATTCTTCTGCCGCCTCTTCTGCTGACTCTAGTCCTACTAAATCTTCTGGGGCCCCCGAGTCACAGGCTGAACCTCAAGCTGAATTGGCCACCGTTATGCATATCGTTAGCGAAGTGCAGCAGTGTCAGCGCTCTTTTGAAGCTGCTGTTACCTTCTGCGCCATGACGAATACGAGCCTCAACTTAAGCCGCGTCGCTCTTGCTACGGTGCATGATTCAGAAGTACAGGTCTTTGCCATTGACCAGATGGAAAAATTTTTGCGTGGCACGCGTACGGTTCGCCTTATGGAAGAGGCCATGGCGGAATGCTTGGCACAAGATTGTGCTGTGGCATATTCCCTTGGCCATGGGCATATGCCTTTTGCTGACGAGCATGCGGACATTGCCACTCCTTCCAATGTAGCAAGTTCTACTCTTTCAGAAAATGCACCAACTGCGGCCAATGAAGCAGAATTAGCTGAGCCAGCCCCGCAAGCAGACAGTCAGGCAATCAGCCCAAGCCAAGACAATGCCTTTTCCGACAATAAATACCATGGCGTCGTCATCACAGCGGCGGCCGCGATGTTTTTACGCACAGCTGGCGGTAAATCACTCTTATGTTTACCCTTAAAATGCCAAGAGGAAATACGTTTTATAGCTCTTTTCATTGCTGAACATGATTTAAGTGAACGTGAGCATCTAACCTTACGCCTCGCCAGTGAATTGGCTGTTTCGCATCTTGAAAATCTCGCAATTATTGAAGAACCACTGTTTCGCCGCCTACGCCGCTACGTCAAACTGAAGCTTGATGATTGCTTTGGTCCTGCCCATACCATGCTGAAAGTTGGCATGGTATGCATTGCAGCCTTTTTCTGCTTTACCCTTATGGTGCACGATACGTTAGAGTTATCAGCGCCTTTGGTGGTGGAAGGGGTGCATTCATATACTCAAACATCACCAGTGGATAGTTATCTTGTGGAAGTGTGTGCACGTACAGGTGATGCTGTGAAAAAGGGTGACTTGCTTGGCCGTGTTGACGATACCCACATACGTCTTGAAAAAACGGCCATGGAAACCCAGCGCAAGATTCATTTAGGCCAAGCCTATCAATACAGCCAAGAGGGCAAGGAGGCAGAAGCTTCCTTAGCACGCCTTGAAGCACAAAAAGATACGGTCAATCTGCAATGGGCTGAGGCTCGTATACAAATGACGTCCCTATATGCAGCTGTGGATGGTTTTGTGGTTTCAGAAGATATGTATTCGCGTTTGGGCCAGCCTGTACGACGTGGCCAAGAACTCTTTGAGGTTGCGGATACAACGGCTTTACGCGTGGTGATGCAAGTACCTGAGGATGATATTGCCTTAATGCATATGAATGAAAATCCTAAAGGGGATTTTGCACTCACAGCCTATCCAGATAAAAAAATTGCCTTTACTGTAGAACGTATCCACCCCTTTGCTCATGTTAAAGATGGTATCAATAGCTTTGAGGTGCGCGGCGCTGTGGGGACTTTACCTGATGATATTTTACTGCGCCCAGGCATGGAAGGCCTTGCACAAATTTATGCTGGCGAGCATTGCTTACTCTATATATGGACTCGTAAGATATTGGAAAAGATTACTTTGTTCTGGTGGAGTTTATAGTTTAGCCAAAGCATGTTTAGCTTTTACAAGGATTCATAAGGATTGACTATGGCAAATCAGCACGAGCGCCATACCTCTTTTCATGAAAAGTGGTATCTCGTTGAAAATTTACGCCCTTGTTTGCGCCATTCAGTGCAGACAAGGCGCCAACGTTATTGGGGCGACTTGTGGTTTGTCTTGACCGATTTAGATAATAATTCGCACTATCGACTTGCCCAAGAAGCTTATGCCTTTGTGGCCTTGCTAGATGGGCAAAGAACTGTGGATGAGGCATGGAATCAAAGCCAAGCATGCCGCCGTGAATACGCCATGACTCAAGGTGAAGTTATTGCTTTACTCGGCAATTTACACAACGCCAATTTGATTTCCTTAGATATGCTGGCCGATACGGGTTCTTTGCTTCGTCGCAAGCAAAAGTCTCGCCTGAGAAAGCTTACGTCCACGCTATCGTCCTTCCTTTTTTTACGCTTTCCTTTACTCACGCCTGATGCCTTCTTTTCACGATATCAAAAGATTGGGGGCTTTCCTTTTTCCCCTTTTGGTATTGCGCTATGGTTTGTATTACTCATTCTAGCGGGGCACAGCCTTATTGCACGCTGGGATATGTTTATGGAAGAAATGCGTCTCAGCCTAAGTCCTTCAAATATTTTATGGGTTTATGCTGTTCTAATTTTTACTAAAACCATCCATGAATGTGCCCACGCCTTTGCATGCAAATATTATAGCATGCGCGACGGCTTTGCTGGCGATGTGCAACAAATGGGCATTATGCTTCTTGTGCTTGTGCCCATGCCATACATTGATGTGAGCAGCTCAGTACAAATCCGCAATAAATGGCAACGCGCTATGGTAGCTTTAGCTGGTATTTATGCAGAGCTTTTTGTGGCCTTTGTGGCAACTCTTATATGGTCACATACTATGGTGAGTTCTGCTTTGCATTTAACAGCGCTTAACTGCATGCTTGTGGCTTCTGTTGGTACAATTCTCTTTAATGCCAATCCCTTATTGCGTTTTGATGGCTATTATATTCTGTCTGACATTCTCGGCATGCCTAATTTATATCAGCGTTCACAAACGTATATAAAATATCTTGTGAAACGATATGGGCTAGGTATTGCTGCGGCAAGTACCGTTGTAAAGAGAAAAAACGAGCGCATCCTTTATCCTTTTTATGCTATTTTAGCTTTTCTTTATCGTATTATTATTGTTGTTGGTATTTATATTATTTTAGAAGAACGCCTTTATAATTTAGGTGCAGTTTTAGCTTTATCTTTGCTCTTTTTATGGTTTGGTGTTCCGCTTATTAAAGGCGTATATTATCTTTTTACAAGTCAAGAACTCAATGGACGACGTATGCGATCTTTAAGCCGTGCTGGACTTTTTATTAGTATCATAGGCACTTTCTTTCTTGCTGTGCCTGTTTCTGATGAAATTATTACTGAGGCTATTGTTGAGTGCAGACAAGTATATGGTATTTATGCACAAACTGAAGGTCCACTAAAATCGTTTTTACCAACAGATACAATAGTAGACGTAGGTGAAACACTTGTGTGTATTGCTGATGAAGAGCTTAAAATTCGTTATAAAGATGCAGAAATTGAGTTCACCATTGCCCAAAGTAGACTTGATAAGGCATATAGTGCTGGTGATGCTAATGCCGTAGCGCTTGCCAAAAGTAAAGTAGAAGGCTCCCTAAGTGAATTAAGCGTTTTGGAAGAACAAATGGCATTACGCAATATTACCGCGCCATCACAAGGGATATGGATTGCACCAGATTTAGGTTCGCGCCAAGGCAAATGGATTTATAAAGGCGACGCACTTGGCCTTGTCTATGAGCAAAAAGATATGCGATTACGCGCGGTTGTGGATCAGTCAGACGCGGCACGTCTTTTTTCGGAATCCATTATTGCCAGTGAAGGTATTCCCACTGGGGCCTCATGGCAGACTGCTAGCTTACCTTTGATGCTTGAAAATACACCATCAGCCGCAGGACGACGAAGCCTCTTTCACGATGCTTTGAGCCAGAATGCTGGCGGTATTTTACCTGCAAATCCCAATGCCTCTGGTCAGCTTGAGGCGGTAAACCGCTTTTTTGAAGTGCGCTTTTTGCCTCTTTTAGAAGAAACTTCCCTCAATGCTTTTAGCCATGGACTCTACCCTGGTCAACGTTGGCAAATCCGTCTTTCTTTTGAAGATAGTCCTTTAGGTTTGCAGTATTGGCGGCGTATCCGTCAGCTCTTCACAAGGCGCTAACATGTCGAAAACATTGAAAAGCCATAATCAAAAACACGCCTTTTGGACAAGTCTGTACGGTAAAAAAGAAAGCCGCACAATTCCTCTTGGTCTTGATTGGTTTGTGGCACGTATGACTTTACTACGTGCGGACCGCCCTTCGGCAAATTCTTTGCTTGCCACAGCAGATAAAGTGCTTGCACAAGAAGAAATATGGGCCTCTTTGTCTGGTCAAGCCATGCAAGAGCGTTTGCATGCATTACATGTACAATTTAGGCTCAATAAAGATGATGAGGGTACAGTAATAGATGCCTTGGCTGCTGTACGTGAAGCCGCGTGGCGAGTGCGCAATCAACGGCCATACCGTACTCAAGTGGCTGGTGCTTTAGGCATGTTATCTGGCTGTATTATTGAAATGAGCACAGGGGAAGGCAAGACCTTAACAGCTGTACTTGCGGCAGTTTTGCAGGGCTGGCGAGGCCTTGGCTGTCATGTGGTCACATCAAATGATTATTTGGCTACACGCGATGCTGAGGAAATGGCACCTATTTATCGCTATTGCGGCATGACGGTGGGAAGCATTGCACAAGCTGATCCACGAGAAAAGCGTTTAGAAGCATATGCCTGCGATGTTACCTATTTAACGAGCAAAGATGTAACAGCAGATTTTTTGCGCGATCATATTGCATTAGGCCGAAAGGGGACCTATACGCATTGCCTTGTGGAGGCCTTAGAAGGTAAAGCTATGCCAGATATTGTACAGCGCCGCCTTGCTTGTGCCATTGTGGACGAAGCGGACAGTGTGCTTTGCGATGGGGGCAGTACGCCATTAATTATTTCTGCGTCCACGAGCCGTACAGCTGAAGAATGTTTTTTGAAAGCTTCTAGCGTAGCAGATTCTTTAAAAATTGGCCGTGATTATAAAACAAATCCCATGTATCGTGAGATTCAGCTCACTGATGCTGGCCGCGCCATTGCCAATGATATTGCAGACAACAATGCTGATATTTTTTCTGGCCGAAATCGTACACATGAATTGATTTTACAAGCCCTTGAAGCGCGTCACTTTTTTCATCCTTCAGTACAGTATGTCATTGATGACCAAAAAATTGTTATTATTGATGAAAGTACAGGTCGCCCCATGCCAGACCATGAATGGCGCGACGGCATGCATCAGGCTGTAGCGGCTAAAGAGGGCTTGCCCATTCAATCGCCCAAAAGCACACTTGCACAAACCACATTCCAAGAGTTCTTTTTAAAATATCCAAAGCTATCGGGTATGACTGGGACAGCTTGGGAAGCACGCGGCGAATTTCTTCAATTTTTTAAGCTTTTTGTCGTGCCCATTCCCACTTGGCGACAAAGTCTGCGTCATGAAATCCATCGTGCCATGTATGTGACCAAGGCCAATAAAATAGACGCAATTGTCCGTGAAGTTGCAGAAAAACATGCCGAAAAAAGACCGGTCCTCGTGGGAACGCGCTCCATTGAAGATTCTGAAATGGTTTCTAGGGCTTTAGATGATGCAGGTATTGAACACCGTACACTCAATGCTGTTCAATTGTCACAAGAGGCTGATATTATTGCACAAGCAGGTCAAAAGGGAAAAGTCACTGTAGCTACCAATATGGCAGGCCGCGGCACGGACATTCATTTAGGTAAAGGCGTTGCAGAGCTTGGCGGTCTGCATGTTATTTTGACAGAATTACATGCTTCATCTCGTGTTGACCGTCAATTATTGGGACGCTGTGCACGACAAGGAGACCCCGGAACCACTACGACAATTGTCTCCATGGATGACGTCTTGTATAGATTTGTTCCTAAATATGGCCGCTCTCTTTTTATTATGCTGTATAAAGTTAAAGCGACACGGCCTCTTTTCTGGTTACTATCACATCTTTTGCAAAAATATGGCGATAAACGTGCTCTTCGGAGTAGGCGACGTATGGTACAAAGTAGCCGCAATATGGAAGATTTAACAAGTTATACTGGCAAGCGGTACTATTAACAAATGCTGTAAAAGAAAATTACTTTTGTATTGTTTTTGATATCATATATGGCGGAATGTTTTTTGTAATTTTGCCATATATGTCACTTAGAAGAATAGGCATTGATGTTGTGTCAAGAATGCCCTTCTCCATTATAAGTACAGATATATCTTTAAAATTTTCAGCATATTGAGCCACAATACCAAGTTTGCTATTTGAAATTTCAATATACGTTCCTACAGGATAGACTCCCAATAGTCGCAAAAAACACATCAGATAGTCATCATCATAAAAATCACGAAAATCAAAAAACATTAAACTTAATGCGTCATGTGGGCATAGCCGTTGCCTTCCACTGCCTAAATATTGGCAATACATCCGTGCAATATGCAGTACTCTTGACTCTTTTGGAATATGCTTTCCTGATAAGCCTAGAGGAGTACCTCCCCCATAGTTTTTCTCAAACTGACTTTCTACACCTCGTATGATAGCGTCAGAGAAAATTCCTGCTCTAGTTAGTATCGCAGCTCCATTCTTTGCTACTCTTGCTTGCCATGCGATAAAATATTTATTGCTTGATGATTGTAGTTTAGGTGTAGGCCCAGATCGCAATGCACCCACCTCATGTAACAAGCCTACTAATACCATTTCGGAAATAACTTTTTCATCAAAGCCTAGCTCATGAGCAAGAGCACCCGCCAAAAGGCCTACTCGTCCATAGCGACCGTGGTGTCCAGTATGCAAGTAAAGACTTCAGGGAGGAATTGCGTCTCAACGGGTGTATTCAAAGCATGAGTCGGAAAGGGAACTGCTGGGATAACGCCGTT
>JAWXUA010000077.1:0-13026 GCA_044433065.1 Pseudomonadota bacterium | reverse complement strand
TTTACATAGAAATTATATTGCTGGTTAAGAATGTTATAGTAACTCTCCTTATTTTTCAATATATTTTAATAGCTTGATTAGTTTCTAAGGGGTGACTAACTAATCCTGATGGAACCATGGCTCGTCTCCCAGAAATTGTGGATTTTGCACAAAAGCATCATATGCCAGTTCTGACCGTTGAAGACCTTGCCGCTTTTCGCCTTGCCGTAAAACAGGACTAAGCGTAAAAACAAAAGCCTACGGTATTCAAGCACGTGTACAGTCTCGTGTAACTACAGCAATTATTGACCTTTTTACAGGCTGCAAACCATGTTTGTGGCCTGTTTGCATTATGGCAAGGCATTGACAAAATATCATCAATACCATATTGCTGTGCTGGTGGAGGCTTGCTATCTTGAGCTGTCCTTTTTAAACCCACAACACCTTAAGGAGAACTCTATGAAGCGCATACTTTTTGCCCCTACTATGTTGGCCTTTCTAACATTATTGACGTCGCCGGCCTCAGCTGCTTTTAATGGTCCCAATGCCATGATAGTAACTGAAGTTGCTGAAGTTAGCTCAGCACCCAATGACTGCCTATGTATTTTAGAAGGCAATATCATTGAAAAAGTCAAAGGGGAAAAAGAGTACTATGTCATGAAGGACCCCACAGGCATGGTGTTTGTAGAAATTGATGATGTTGTTTTTTCTGACAAGACCGTTACTCCCAAAGACAAAATCCGTGCTCACGGTCGTATAGACAAGAACGAAAATGTTATGGGCAAGGATAGTGGTGTTGTCGAAATTTACTTCTTTGAAGTCATCTAAGGAAGGTATCCAGTCAAACGTATAGTTTGGTGGAAAGCTCTAAGCTCTTTCCTTTGAGACTTTGTGCAGAAAAAACTGGATAAGATATAGAGTCAAGGGTAGCGTAATTCGCTACCCTTTTTAGCGCACCAAATGGATGGCTATAGGGGCACCACAGAGAGGGCAGGTATCGAGATGGAAGCTTTTACCCTCGTTGGCAGGTTTTGTTTTCCAGCGTTGATCATCCATTTCGTAAGCAGCTCGAAGGACATAACCACAGGTACAATAGGTATCTTGCATTGCTTTATTTCCTCTAAGTAGTTGTAAAATATGAATATTGATGCTATATATTAACATTCATGACAAAAAAATGTCAGAATACCTATCCAATTGCATTAATGTCCAGTGTTGCACCACAGTGTGGACATCTTTCAATGGCATGGGCATAGTTCCGTTCATCAAAAAAGTGGACAGCCCATTCAGTTTCATGAACTTCATAGGAAACTAAGAGACCGCAACCACAAGAGCAAAATCTATCATTCATGGCAGACTCCATCAAAAATTTTTATATATAAACATGTTAGATAAATAAAAAAGGCCGAAAACCCTGCTATTGCAGGGTACGGCACATCCAAACAACTTTACCAATCACGCGCAACATACCTGTCTCTTCACCACGGATAAGGATAGGGCTATATGCAGGGTTATCGCTTTGCAGCTGCAATTGGCCATCTTGCTTTACAAGACGTTTAACAAGGATAGATTCCTCATAGCCAAAAGCATAGAGTTCACCGAGACGAGCTTCATTATGCGACTGGTCAACAAGTACGGTATCACCAGACATAATAGAAGGTTCCATGCTGTTGCCTGCAACATTCATGAGTACCATACGGTCTGGATTGCCCTTGCGTAAAAGCCACTCTTGGCGGAAAGGTAATGTTTCGATTGTAGCAGACTCTACTTCAAGGGAGCCACCGCCTGCACTCAGCACAGCATGCACGCGTGGAATGAAGTACATATCGCTTTCGGTGTACTGCGGAAGTTGTGGCGCACCAGTACCAAATTCCAGCCAATCAGGAGAAATACCAAATCGACGGCTGATGCTAAGAAGCCATTTTTGTGGCACTGCATCACGATTTTTTGCTTGTGTGATGGCAGAACGATTAACGCCCAAAGCGGTTGCAAGTGCGCTTTGCGTATTGATGTCTGTTTCTTGCTTGATGCGTGTATAGAAAATGTCAAATTGCATATACTTTTCTCCTCTTCTGTTTACCTTGATAAACCATAGAGATAGTTTTAGCAACAAAAAAATGCATTTTTTACAACTTTTTTTTGCTACTTGCTATCACAGAAGGAATAGTTTCGCTAATCTTGCATGATGAACGGCATAAAGTCGTTATTTTGTTGATTTTCTTCAGGCACAATAAGTTCAACATTTGTGGTCATATAGGGCATAGTGCGGATAACATTGCGACCAATAAGGCGCCATTGGTATGCTGCAGCCTTGGTTTTTGGGCAGAAGTTCATAGCAATATTGTTACCATTACCAGGTAAAGCAATGTCACGATACTCATAGGTTTGCTCTTCTTCAGGTAGGAATGGACAACCTTGGCAACTATTATCGCTTGTCATTGCTTGTACTTGTAGCACTATACCATCAAGATTGCTTACGTTTCCGGTAAGCTCTGCGCTGATATTAAGGCAGCCATTGTGATAACTGGCCACAGCATTTTTCCAATAAAACTCTTCACTGCTATCTTGTGGCGTAGGCATGGCTTTTTTACCGCACCCAAAAGCAAACATAAGGCAAACAAGCACAGCCACAAGAGCCACAGCGCATAGTGTACTATATTTTTTTCTTATGCTTATAGCATCCACAGCAAAAATAGTTTTCATGAACATCATTATATGCATCCTTACGTCGCGTAGAAGTGAGTTTGATATCAAATTTGTATGAAAGCGCTATGCTTAAAGTACATCAGAAGCGTGATCTTCTTCTGCTTCTTGGCTTTTATCTCCCCACAGCATTTTCCATTCTGTGAGTAATTCCAGTGCCTTAATCGGTGTGATATTGTTCGTATCTACATCTGCGAGGCAAACAAGAATAGGGTGCCGAATGGGGACTTGTTTTGCAATTTCAAAGGGTGCAGGCTTTTGTTTGGTAGGAACACAATCTTCCAAGCCAGGCAGTAAAACCTTTGTTGGTGTTGCTATGGGATTGTTGTTTCCTTCGCGACTTTTTTCCAGTTCACCTAAAATTTGTCGTGCACGCTGCACCACAGCTTGCGGGACACCTGCAAGTCGAGCTACTTCAATGCCATAGCTTTTGTCAGCAGGCCCAGGTACAAGGCGTCGTAAAAAAACAATTTCCCCACGCCATTCGCGGATAGCAATATTCATGGTATGCACACCAGGGATACGTCCCTCAAGTGCTGTAATTTCATGATAGTGCGTCGCAAAAAGTGTGCGAATTGAACCATTTGCACGGCGGGCAAGCTCTTCAACTACAGCCCAAGCAAGGGCAAGACCATCGAACGTACTGGTACCACGACCAATTTCATCCAAAATGACGAGGCTACGGCGCGTTGCTTGGCGCAAAATCCGTGCGGTCTCCATCATTTCGACCATGAAGGTACTTTGGCCTTGCGAGAGATTATCAGAAGCTCCAACGCGTGAAAAAATCCGATCCGTGAGACCTAATTCAGCTTCTGTGGCAGGCACAAAGGATCCCATTTGCGCAAGAAGACAGATAATAGCTGTTTGTCGTAACACTGTGGATTTACCGGCCATATTAGGACCAGTGATGAGCAAGAGGCGGCGCTTTTCATCCATATATAAGTCGTTGGGGATGAACTTTGCTGAACCTTGAATGCCTTCCACAACAGGATGCCGTCCTTCACGAATGCGTAAGCTTTGCCCATCGTTGAGCTTGGGCATGATCCATGAATTACGCCGAGCAACATGGGCCAAGGACTGCCAAAAGTCCACTTGTGCTAGCATGTCAGCCATGAACAGAAGGCGTGGCCGGATATTGGCTAGGCTTTCACGGAGTTTTTGAAATAACTTATATTCTAAGGCCTTACGCTTATCTTGTGCAGACAGAATTTTTTCTTCAAGTTCCTGTAGCGCTGCTGTAGTGAAGCGTTCTGCATTGGCAAGGGTTTGACGCCGAATGAAATGCTCAGGCATGCTTTGTGTGCTGTTGCGCGAAGCTTCAAAGTAATAGCCAAAAACGCGGTTGACACCAAGGCGCAATTTACTAATGCCTGTTTTTTCTTGCTCTTCCACTAATAAGTCTTGCAAGCGACCTTCGCCATGCTCACAAAGATCTAAAAGTTCATCAAGTTCAGCATGATAGCCACTTTTGAAGAGACCACCATCGGTGATAATTTGTGGTGGATTTTCCACAAAGGCACGCTCTAAAAGTTCAGCAAATTCTGGTAAATTGTCCCAATGACTTGCAATATGGATTAGAGCTTGCGGTATGGATTTGCCATCTTGACGTGGGGTTTCGTAAAGAGCAGCATAAACTTCTGGCAAGCTTGCAAGGCTTTGGCGCATGGAGACAAAGTCACGTGGTGCCGCGCGATTAAGGCTAATGCGTGTTGATAAGCGTTCAAGATCATAGATATTTTTTAGAGCAAGGCGCAAGGCATCGCGAGTGTCATCATGGTTAACAAGATGAGCCACAGCAAGCTGACTTTCATTGATAGGCTCAAGTTCACGCCAAGGATAGCGGAGACGTTCTTCAAGTAAACGTCCACCCATGGGCGTCATGGTCTTGTCAATTTCATGGCGCAAGGTTCCGGAGCCACGACGACCGTTAAGCGTTTGAAAAATTTCAAGATTACGCTCTGTGACTTCGTCAATAATCAAGTGCCGACCTAGCTGGATTGGCGAAAATGGGGCTAAGTGTTTTGCTTCGGTTTGTTGTGTTTGGCTTATGTAGTGCAATAGTGCACCACAAGCTCGCGTCAACTCTGGCTGCTTATCAAGTCCAATGGTGGCAAGTTCAACGACATTTTGTGCTGATAAAATCCGTTCCGTGGCTCCCTTCAAATCAAAGTATGCCCGTTCTTGGACGTGCACAATGCGGATGTCAGTGAGGGCAAAGCTTGCAGGGGTTTCAATTCCTTGAGGTACAAGGAGTTCTCGTGGAGCCATTTTTTGCACCCATTGCCACAGCTCTGCATGCTTTCGCACATGCAAGCCCGACCATTCACCTGTGGAAATATCAAGCCATGCAAAACCGCCAAGTCCCTCATTTTCCTGCCAATAGAGCGCACCAAGGTAGTTATGTCCTTTAGCTTGAAGATTGGCATCCTCAATGACGGTTGCTGGGGTCATGACTCGAATAACGCCGCGCTTAACGAGTCCCTTCGCTTGCTTAGGGTCCTCTATCTGTTCGCAAATAGCTACATTATAGCCTTTGTTGACAAGTTGGCTAATATAGTTTTCTGCTGCATGATGCGGTACACCACACATAGGTGTTTTTACATCGGATTTAGGATTGCGAGTTGTTAATGCAATTTGCAGTTCACGCGCTGCAATTTCTGCATCTTCAAAGAAAAGTTCATAGAAGTCGCCCATACGATAAAACAAAAGAGCATCAGGATATTCGGTCTTGATGCTAAGATATTGTTGAAACATAGGGGAAAGTTTTGGGCTTGTATCTTGGGACATAGTAATGATAAGGATAAAATATTAATCTTGCAGTGATGTGCGGAACGTTGCACTGTGCCAACTACGGCATTTTGGGCAAAGATAGAATGCTTGGTCGCGTTTAAATCCGCAATGCTGGCATACAAAACATGGGGCATTGTTTGCCTGATCCATAAAGGCAAGTAATTGTCCTTTAAAAACAGGAGATAGACTTTCATCTTCCATGGAATAAGTCAGCATTTGATAGCGTGCGGCCCAAAAATTTGTTTGTAAGACAATCGCTTTTTCAAGCCAAATATGTGCTTCTTCTTTTTTATGGCATTGTAAGAGAAAAAGGGCAGCGTAGTATGCTAAGAGTAGGTCAGGTTCTTGTGCTTCAATGACAGGGAGGACACAATCGCAACGCACTTGCTCAAAGCTCATAGCGTTGTTCTCTTGGCTAGCGGCATCATCTTCTGATAGAACAGGTTTTGGTAACTCTAAAAGGGCATTAAAGACCAAAAAGCGTTTGTCTAACGCAATGTGTTTCATGGACTCTTCAAGCAATGACTTTGCTTTTGTCCATTGATTATCTTGAATAGCAATGGAAATGCGGCTAATCCACGCTTCAATGGAACCAGAGTATACTTTGATTGCATGGACAAGAGTTTTTTGTGCAGATGCGCTTTGTCCTGCTGCATAAAGGTCTTGGGCATGTCGTGTGAGGTAATGGGCTTCAGCAACGGGATTTCCGATACGCCGATGCTGTATAGCGGCTTGATCAAAAGCTCCAGAGTCACCGTATAATGCAGCCAGTTCACACCAGACAGTTTCTTTGTCAGCACCATGTTTTATGGCATCTTGAAACGTATTTTGGGCACGGTCAATAAAACCGCCACGACGATAGTCACGGCCTAATTCAAGCAAGGCCCGAGCTCGAAACGAAGCTTCAAGCCCAGGCCTTGCGATAAGACAACGACGAATATGGACAGCTCTTTCAATGTCACCACGCAATCTATACAAGTTGCCAAGCGCAAGATAAATTTCCACGGAGTCCGTATCATTTTGTACGGCGCGGCTCAGCTCTTCAATGGCTGAAGTGGCATCACGGGAACGTAGATTGGCATCAACACCTTGAGATGTGTTAGAAGCGCGATGTTTCCCTGTGATCTTGCGGAAGCTTTTTGCAAGCGCGGAGAACATTGTCATAGAATTCCTATTACTTTTCAGCGTTTTCCACAGGGATTTCTTCGGCTGGTGCTGCCTCAGCATTTTCAGTCAAAGGCAAGGTGCGCAAAGAGTTGACTTCTTTTTCAAGGATGCGGATACGCTTGTTGGCTTTGCGAAGATTGTTTGCAAGGCGCAGACGATCGTAAATCAGCAAAAGCATGGTGCAGAGGCAACCAATGAGGAATGCGGCCAATACCATGAAATAGAATGGAAGTGGGATAGAGCTCCATGCTGGATTGATGAAGAAGTCAAGTTTGAGTGTGACAATTTGTTGCAAAACGTCATTGTTCTGTACGAAGAACATCATGGTAACAAAAAAAATCAGGACAAAAGCAAGCACTTTTAGGTAACGCATACGAGCTCCTTAGTCATTTCTGTCTTTGGCGAGACGATCGAAATGTGGTTTAAGAGATTGATATGTTGAAAGTAAATGCTCTGGAACAACGCGCGTTTCATTCATGACCGCCATGAAGGAAGAATCGCCATTCCAGCGAGGGACAAGATGAAAGTGTAGATGTTCGCGGATACCAGCACCAGCTGCTTCACCAAGGTTGAGACCAACATTGATACCTTGCGGCGAAAAGTGATCACGTAAAATCCGGACACATGCTTGAATAAGGTCCATCATTTCATGGGCTTCTTCTTGGCTTAAAGAAGCAAAGTCCATGACATGGCGATAAGGTGTCACCATAATATGACCATTATTATAAGGGAATTTGTTCATAATGACAAAGTTATGAAGTCCCCTATAAAGAATGAGGCGGTCAGTGTCTTCGTCCGTGTGTTCTGGCAAGCAAAAAACACATGAGTCAGGCTTGGGACCAAGAATATAATCAATGCGCCACGGCGCCCAAAGAACTTCCATGTACCATCCTTTTTCATCGGCTCACAAAGTGCCTAGTATTGCCTCACATAACGTGGACGTGCACACAAAAAAGATTTGTACACATGCGCCCCGTGCAAAGCGACGCTACACGGTGCAAGCAATTTGGGCAAGTCTCTAGGCTTGCTTTTTACCCTGTTTTTGTACTTTTCTCTACTTGTTCAATGAGATTTCGTGCCATGGCCAACTGTAGAGCGCGGTTTGGTGCTTCGCCATCAAGTTTCGTATAGAAGATTTTTTGCAGAATAATGGCGTATTGTGGACCTGTTTCAAGGCCCATTGAACGCAAATCATGCCCATCAATATCGGCTTTTATATGCTGCAAGACATTCAAGTAATGAGAACTTTGTTTTCGTAAGTTTTCATTGTTTGCCATGGCCATGGCATAAAGAATACCTTCTAAGTCAAGTGGTGTGAAAAGGGTATACAAAACACTAGCTTGTAGATTTGCATGCTCATCTTGATAGACTTTTTGAGTAAAAATGGGCTTGCTAAGGACATATTCATGAATTGCCAAAAAGCGTTTTGTTTGACTTGGGGTAAGGGCAAGGCGTTGTGCAATTTCTAAGCATTCTCGGTGCTTTATGCCATGGCTTAGGCAGAGAAGCCACACGAGCCAACGCTCAGGCTTTGTATCAATATATAATAGGTCATACCACGTCAGCACATCATCCATGCGTTCCATAATGGTGATTTTTTGTGGTGTGAGGGCGAGCTTTTCATGAATATGTGTAAGCATGCCAAGCTCATGCATACGCTTAAAGCAATCTATGGCATTGTTTTCTTTACTGATACTATTGAATTCATGATAAATGCGTGCACCAGAGAGTTTTTCTATAAGCTCTAGTTCAAGGGCATTTTTCATGAGTCGTAAGGTTTGTTGGCCTAGACTAAAATTATAGCGTTGTTCAAAGCGGATGGCACGCATCATGCGAGTTGGGTCTTCCACAAAACTTAAAGAATGCAGGACGCGCACGACACCTTTTTTTATATCATTTTGGGCATTGAAGAAATCTACGAGCTTGCCAAAATGAGGGCCGTTGAGTTGCAGGGCAAGGGCGTTGATGGTGAAATCACGCCGAAAGAGGTCCATTTTAATAGAGGATAGCTCTACAGAGGGCAGGGCAGCAGGGTATTCATAGTACTCAAGGCGAGCCGTGGCGACATCGATACGTTGCTCTTCACCTGCTATCTGCACTGTTCCATGGCCTTTTGGGGCGCGTCCATCATTATATATAATAAGTGCCGTCTTAAAGGCTTCATGCTCGCGCACGCGTCCTTGTAACTCTTGCGCAAAAATTTTAGCAAAGGCTATGCCATCACCTTCTACGACGATATCAAGGTCATGGTTTGGCTGTCCCAATAAAAGATCACGCACAAAGCCGCCAACCGTATACACATCAAGGCCAAGGCGATCACCAAGGCGGCCAGCATGCTCAAGAACTTCGCGGATATGTTGAGGTAATTTTTCCTGCATCAATGGGCGAACATTGCGTGCTTTTCGTGTTTGCGACAGGAGCATTTCAGGCTTACGTGCTGAGGCATCAACAATAGCGTTGATGAGGTCTGTGCGTGTCACAACACCGATAATATTGCCATCTTGTTCGTGCAAAGCTGCTACATCTGTGGAGCCTCCAGCTTCAACATCATTGGCAACGTGGACCACAGGCACAATGCGCTGCCGGTGTTCAATAATAATATCCATAACTTGCTGCAACGTAGCGTGACGTGTGATGCTATGGAAATTGCGCTGCATATAGGCACTGATGGGCATATTGCCAAGCTTGTGGGCCATGGCACGGGACGCAATTTGATACTCCAAGTAACCAATGCATAGCTTGGTATTGGTCAAGACAACGGGCACTGCTTTGAGCCCAAAGCGATTCATGATTTCCTCAGCATGCTGGATACTGCGGTGCTGTTCTACGGTGATAGCTGGAGTGGACATGAGCTTTGCCATAGAATTTTCTTGGCCCTTGCTCAGGTGAATTTGTCTGAAGATGGTATCGTGTACTTCGTCCAAAGTTTTATTTTTCACCGAAGCAGAGGCCGCATAGGGATGGCCGCCACCACCAAACGCTGCGCAAATCGTTTGCACATTAATTTCTGTCACGCGGCTACGCGCCACAACTTGAACCTTATCCCCCATGCGAGCCAGTGCAAAAACAGCACTGATTTCTTGTGCATCATGTTGTAAAGCATTTTTATCATCGCTAGCAGACATATCCATCATGGTCGCCACAAGAGCTGAAAAATCTGGCAAATAGCTATCAAGCGAAATGCTGGTAAAAACAACGTGAAAGCCACTAATAAAATGGCTTGCGGCGGATTCCAGCATCATATTGAGTACGCTAATTTGCTCAGCGCTAAAATCGTGGCGCACTAATTCTGCCACAGTTTCAAGGTTCATGCCTTGTGTCATGAGCCACGCGGCTGCTTCCATATCGTGGCTTGTGGTGGATGCAAAGGTAAAGGAGCCTGTATCATCGTAAATGCCAAGGCCGATGATGGTGGCTTCTTGAGGGCTAAGCTTGATGCCTTGCTTACGGATATTTTGTACCAAAAGGGCTGCTGTAGAACCCCAAAACGCTACATGGACAGCGTCAGCTTGAATATCACCATCACTATCTGGATGGTGATCCCAAAGGTCTATAAGTACTTTATTTCCTTTATGATTAAGTCCATTTCTTTCCTGCAAATCGTGCAAAAAATGCGCAATATGTGGCACTCTGTCTGTTTGCCTTGTGTCCACAAGCACCACTTGCAGCACGCAAGAGAAGTCCACATCCTTAGCATTCACAAAGGCAAAAGGATTGCCTTCTGCCGATGCAAAATGAGGCCCATGCAAAAATTTCTGCACAGTCTGATTATTGCCGCTCGGCATAATCAGCACAGCGTTATCATATAGTTTACTGGCAGCCACCATGGAGCCAAGGGCATCAAAATCAGGATTGCTGTGGGAAGTGATAAGAGTGCGTGCTTGTATTTTGGTGTCTGACCGTTCCACCATGTGGGCTTTGCTATGCTTTTCATCGTGACTATCAAGCATTATGCGCCTCCGCGAGAACGTGGGTGGTGGATGCTATGCACTTTGCGTAGTCTGTCTGCTTGCACGTGCGTATAAATCTCCGTGGCACTAATATCGGCGTGCCCTAAGAGCATTTGTACAGAGCGTAAATCAGCACCGCCTTCCAAAAGGTGGGTTGCAAAGGAGTGTCTGAATGTGTGCGGTGAAATTTCTTTATGGATGCCGGCTTGCAAAACATATTTTTTCACAATTTTCCAAATAGCTTGTCGTGTCAGACCTTTGCCCGACCTGTTTAAAAAGCACGCATCCTCAGCAGGTCTAAAAAGGCCGCGCCATTGCTGGATATAGTCAGTTAAAAACTGTGCTGCGGTATGGTGAACTGGTACAATGCGTTCTTTAGCTCCTTTGCCGAAGACGCGCACAATGCCTCTTTGCGGATCAAAATCCAACGGTTTCAACGAACACAATTCCGATACTCGTAAGCCACTGGCATACAACAATTCCAACATGGTGCGGTCGCGAAAGCCCAATCTATCGCTCAAATTGGGCTGATTAAGGACTGCGTTCATCTCTTCTTTGCTCAGTACATCAGGTAGACTTTGTGGTAATTTAGGATTTTCAATAAACGCTGTAGGGTCGGTTTCAATGACACCCTCATTTAAGGCATAGTCAAAAAAACCGCGGATGGCTGCAAGGTGTCGTGCCAATGTTCTGCCAGCCAGCTGTTGTCTGCGCATATCTACAATGTATAAAAACAAAAGTGATTCATCAATATTAGCAGGAGCTTGCAAAGATAGACCCCGAATCTGCAGAAAGTCTTCGACATCCTCAAGGTCCAAGGCATAGTTGCTCAAGGTATTTTCCGATAGGCCGCGTTCGATGAGCAGATGCGCTAGCCAATTATCAACGAGTGGTGGTAGCATATGAAATTATCTATGTGCGTTGTTAATGTTTTGTATACCATTTTTAGATGAATGAAAGTTTACATGTAAGGCGAGAGTTTTACAATCCTTATGAAATCAGAATAAAGCGGCCTTGAGATGGCTAAGCCTTAGCACGCTTACCATAAAAAGATGAAAGAATTTGACAGCAAGGGGGACTGGCACTATTCTATGTCACCCATCCGGGATAAGAGCCTAAAGGGAAGCTGATGGCACAGTGGACGTTTAGGCTTAGGGATCGAATACAGTTTAAGGAGAAACAGCTCATGGCTGATTTCAAACTTGCCGACAGATTGGCAACTCTGCCTCCGTATCTTTTCGCGAGCATTGACAAGGTTAAGGCCCAAGTGGCCGCACGTGGCGTTGACATTATCAGCCTTGGCATTGGCGACCCAGACATGCCAACCCCTGATTTTATCATCAAGGCTATGCAGGAAGCTGTAGTACGTCCTGTGAACCACCAGTACCCATCATACGCTGGTATGTTGGAGTTCCGTCAAGCAGTGGCTAACTGGTATGGCCGCCGCTTTGATGTAGAACTTGACCCAGCTACGGAAGTACTTGGTTTGATTGGTTCTAAGGAAGGCATTGCACACTTCCCATTTGCATTCATCAATCCTGGTGATTTGGCTTTGGTGTGCACGCCTAACTATCCTGTGTACAATATCACGACAGTTTTCGCTGGTGGCGAAGTTGAATTCATTCCTTTGGTGGAAGAAAACGACTTCTTGCCAGACCTTGATGCTATCTCCGCTGAAATGTGGGATCGCGCTAAGGTTATCTACGTAAACTATCCAAATAACCCAACTTCTGCTATTGCACCTTTTGCGTTCTACGAGAAGTTGGTTGCTATTTGTAAGAAGCATAACGTCATCATTGCACACGACACGGCATATACCGAAGTGTACTATGATGAAGAAAATCCACCTATGAGCATTTTGTCTGTTCCAGGTGCGAAAGACGTAACCATTGAATTCCATTCACTTTCTAAGACCTACAATATGACCGGCTGGCGTGTTGGCATGGCTGTTGGCAACGCATCCTTGGTTGCTGGCCTTGGTAAGGTTAAAGAAAATATGGACTCCGGTATTTTCCAAGCGGTGCAAGAAGCTGCTATCGTGGCCTTGAATGAAGGCGATGCATTCTGCAAGGAATTGCGCGCCATCTATCGTAAGCGTCGTGATGTTGTTATTGAGGCCTTGCAGAAGATTGGTATTGAATGCCGTGTGCCTGAAGCTTCTTTCTACATTTGGGCCAAGGTTCCAGCTGGCTACACGTCTGCTGACTTCGTGACCAAGGTTCTTGAAGAAACGGGTGTTGTTTTGACGCCTGGTAATGGCTTCGGTACTCCTGGTGAAGGGTATTTCCGTATTTCCTTGACGGTTGATACCGATCGCCTTCAGGAGGCTGTATCTCGCATCGCCAACCTGAAATAGTCTACGTTTGCCTCGGTTCTAATATGGTTGGGCTTGGTGACGAGGATAAGGCAGTCCCTCATGGGGATAGCCACAATCCTT
>JAWXUA010000076.1:0-13058 GCA_044433065.1 Pseudomonadota bacterium | reverse complement strand
GTTTTCTCAACTCAACAACTGAAAAGGGGAGAGAGGACGAGGTTGAGCTTGTGGGTATGCGTATCTACTGGCGACTCGCGGACACATTCCGTTTCAGCAACGTGCGGCCGTATGTGGCTGGGACCTATGACGAATTTTTGAAGATATGCAAAGAGACAGAAAGGGAACTTCAAAAGCTGGGTGTAGCGGCATGAGCAAGGCAAAAGAGGACTACACGCACTTGGATTTCGACTTCTTTAGCAAAGGCGAAGACAACCATGTGTATACTGATGACCTGTACGAGATTGTTTGCCGTGTCATCGACGAAAATACAACAGAAGACGAAAATGGAAACGAAGTCCGTCCTGAAACGGTATGGATTTATGGGTGTAATACCGAAGAGGTTTTTATGTCGGAATTTTTCGACGTTGAACGTCTTTTGTACATCATAAAAGATGAGCATGACGAAGAATTTGGGTACGACACAAACCCTGACTTACCTTTTCTTTCTAAGGTGTCCGAAGAGCAAAAGATTGAGCTGCAAAAGGAAATCGGTGCAGTCTTAAATTTGTGGGCCAAAAAACACGACCTTGAGCCGCCTTTTACCAGAATAACTGAGGGCGTGGAAATCGAGTTGGACGTGCGTGAAATTTTAAACATATATGAAGGCGAAAATGCCGATGGTAACGCCTGTAATGGCTAACATGTACCGCGTCGGTCTCCGCGTATCCACACCGCGCGGCATTGTAGAAATTACTGGCCGCAACGGTTGTTACTCTTGGCAATGGCTGGGCCATCCCATCGTGAACGGAAAGGCCGACACCAACCGTATACGTATCATTGATAGCCGTAAACCAGTTGCAATTGTAACAGGTGACGGCGAACAGTATATTTTAGGAGGGTAGTATGACTACTTTAATCGCATTCGCCGCAACATGTGGCGTTTTGTTTGCTGGCTTCATTATCGGTCTTTTCGCGAAAGAAAAATACTGGAAAGAAAAAGTCGACAAGCTTTCCACCAAGTGCCGCTCTTTGAAAAAAGAGAACGCACAACTACAAGCCTTCTTTTGGCGTTTGGAAAAACAGAACACGGAGCTACGCGGCAAGCTGAACGTAATTAGAAGCACTGCGTTTTTGCCAGATTAAAACGGGGAGGACACAATGCTCTTAACAAGAGAAGGCATAGCTAAAGCTCTTGCTCTTACAGAAGGAATAGCCGCATCCGAACTCGCACGGCGAGGGGTGCGGCCTATTGATTTTGGGCGAGGCAGAGGAAGAGGTCCGCGCTGGTATTCGGAGGCTGTGGAGCAGGTTGCACGTGCAATGCATGAAGAAGCTCAAGCCAAGAGTAAGGCACGCAAGATGAAGTCTCGCGCTCCTATTACGCCCCTTGCATCAATGTCATTCCAACAAATATACGAGTTGACCAAACCAAAGACCTTACAGTAACTGTGGCTGTAAGCACATTTTGGCACGGTAAGGAGGACTTATGGCTATTCGCTACCGTGCAGGACGTTCTGCCCCTTGGCAGACATACTGGACTAATCCCCACACCAAAAAAAGAGAGTATGCCAACTTTGTTACCGAAGAAGAGGCAAAAAAAGAAGAGTCTCTAGTCAAGCATCGGCTACGCTTTGACAGAGACTCTTTTCCAGATGGTACTCAAGACGCTATTCAGGAACAACAGCCAGAGTACAATACCCTTGAAGCCATCTACTTGCAATATTTAAGGTCTAAGCAGTTTTCCAAAACAGAGCTTAGACGGCAAATATACTCCATGCGGAAGATACTTTGCATGATAGGTAGCAAAGAAATCACGGATATAGGCAAGCAGGACATTGAACACGTCATGGACACCTTAAAAGCGTCTGACGTAAAGCCTGTGACCGTGAGGAGCTATCTTGCAGTATTACGTGCTTGCCTTAACTGGGCCGCTGAAGAGGGGCTTTGTGCCGCTATCACCTTCCCAAAATTGCCACCTCCTCACTATGAGAAGTTTGTGCCGCCTTCCCCAGAGGAGATACGGGCCATCTTTGCAGTAGCACCGCCTCGCATACAGCGAGTTGTCATTATTGGGTCTCAGTTTGGTGTCCGAGTTGGGGAGTGTGAACTTTTCAACCTTACATGGAGTGATGTTGACTTGATACGTGCAACGCTTCGCGTTCATGGATCCAAGAAAAATGCAGGTCAAATGTGGCGAGAAGTTCCAATTCGTAAAAGTCTTCTTCCCATATTTAAGGAATGGGCAGAAGAGGACGACTACAAAGGGCCTCTTATCCACTATAAGGGGAAAGCCGTGAAGTCAGTTAAGCATGCATGGAGCAAAGCTCTTAAGCTGGCTGGCATAACTCGTCACATTCGTCCATACGACTTGCGCCATGCTTTCGCAACCGAGGCAATAGCAGGAGGCGTAGACGTGGGCACAGTTTCAAAACTTATGGGCCACAGCACGCCAACAATGGTTTTACGGCACTATCAACATGTGCTTGATAGGCAAAAAAGAGCCGCTGTGGAGGTACTTCCTGATGTGCCCATTGTGCCACAGCCATTGTGCCACAAAAAGAAGGCACTTACGTTTTTATCGTAAGTGCCTGAAATATATGGTGCGCCTAGCAGGAATCGAACCTGCGGCCTATCGCTTAGGAGAAGGCCTTCACAAGGCACAAGGGTATCCCACACGTACTTAAATGCTTGAAAATACACAGCGCATGGTGCATGAGTATTCCCAGACATTCCCATCAAAACTACGGAGGTGGGCACCATATGGGCACCACGCACACTCGACTGTCGGATATGCCATGGATTAACGTCCAAAACAAGGAAGGCGTCCTTTACAGAGAGCATCCCACACGCCTCAACGGTCGCAAAAAAGATCGCTACATTGCCATTCGTTACCGCGTAGGCAACGGCAAGCGCACCAGCGAAAGTCTTGGCTGGGCTAGCGATGGCTGGACCGTCGACAAGGCGGTTGCCATCTTGCGCGAACTTAAGGAAAATATCAAGCTTGGCCGCCGTCCGCAAAGCCTCAAGGAAAAGCGTACCATGGCTGAGACAGCCAAAGCCGAAGCCGAAGCCGAGGCCACGCGCCAAAGCTTCACACGCCTGACCTTCGCCGAGCTTGCGGAATACTACCGAGCATGGGCCAAAGAGCATCGCGTGCGCTATTACACTGTGGAGCAAATTCTGGATGAGCACGTTTTGCCCGTCCTTGGCCGCTACATAGCCGCAGACATCACCACGGCGGACGTCGAGGAATTGCGCCGCATCGTGTCCGCCAAGCGTCCTCTTTCGGGTCGGAACAAAAATAATCCCGACGCTAGACTTGCACCGCAAACCGTCTTGCATATCCTCAAAACGGTGCGAGAAATCTATAACTTCGCCGCTGAAACGCCTATCCCTAATATGCAGGGTACCATGCTGTTCGAGGGCAAAAATCCTGCCATCCTGAGCCGTCGTGGTCGCGGTGTGTCCGTCCCTAAACACGATGCTAGGCGCATGCGCATTCTGAACGACAGCGAAATTGAGGCTTTGCTCACCTTTGAGGGCCGTCGCACCGACGCCGTTCTGGAGCTTCGGGCTATGATGCTTTTGTCCCTTGATACAGGTATCCGTGCAGGTGAGCTTGTCCATATCAAGCGTGAATCTTGCGACATTGAAACGGGCACCATTGCCATTTATAAGGGGTCGCGGCTCAACGACAGCACCAAGGGCGGTATGGCCCGTCTTGTGCACGTTGGCCACCTGCTCCCCAAAGCTCTTGCCATGCTGAAGGACAGACTTGCTTACCCGTCGAGCACTAGCCCGTACCTCTTTCCAGCGACCAACGGTGGACCGCGTGACGCTAATGGCCTGAGCCGCGCCATGCGCCGCATCGTGACCACTTTGGGCTTCAACGAGGGCATCACGGACGAACGCAACATGGTTGTGTGGCACACGCTGCGTCACACTTTCGCGACCAAAATGCTGGAAGCTGGCCTCGACATCTATATGCTTAAAGAATTGCTTGGTCATAGCTCTGTAACTACCTCAGAAATATATTTGCATCTATGCGATCGCAACGCCAGACAGCGTGCGCTTGCCAAAATTGCTTTGCAGGGACCGCATTAAATCTGCGGCACGATAACGGTGTGCACACCTTTACGCTCCAAATACTCCAAGAAATATGGAGTAGGGTAGACAACGGTGTCGCCAACCTTGGTGCGCACCAGTGGACCAGTGCCAAGCCCATCATCATTGGCGAGCTTTTTGGGCGTGAACGCGCCACCGGTGAACCAATCAACGCGCTTGCGAGCTATCCACGGTGGCAAAAAGTCAACATAGGCACCAAGCGTGGTAAGATGCACAGGCGGACCATCGACGATGCCCATGTCTTTAGCAGAGAAAGACCGTGCGCAGGCGTTAACGGTAATATTTTTTGCTTGATTTCTAGGCATGGTAGTTCACCTTTATTTTATTGTTCATGCCTAAGCTCCTTTCTCATGCCGTTTAGCCTGGCAAGTCTTACATTCCCAGTCATGGCTAGGAACGCCGCAAGTGTGGCAAAACCGACTAGGCGGCAGAGTGAGCATATCAACGTCGCGCTTTTTCGAGGACTCACGCCGTTGCCGCTCAAGGCGCAAAGCACATCGTTCATCAAGGGTAAACAATTTTGCATGTACCATACTTTGGTCTTTAAGGCCTTCGGCATAAATATCGATGCAACCGCGACAAACCTTAAGAGGCTTAATATTTATTGTTCCTTTGATGCGTTCAAGGCATTCTTCGTCACTCAAACGCTTGCGAATGCGCTTACAAAATACAGTCATAGCGTCACCCCATGCTTGCTATAGCAAAAATGCATGTACACATGCTCATAAAGCTTCATGCCCATGTCCTCAGCATTCAAACCATCATACGGTCCGCCATCGACGCGTTCGTCCTGCACAGTGTAGAGCATCCACTCCATAAGCGTGTCCCAAGCATCACGAAGCCGCGCCCAACAACCTTGGGCTGTCATGGGCTTCATGAGCGCGATGGTGTCCCAGAGCAGGACATCAAGCGCATAGATCCAAGCGGCCCAGTTAAAGGTCGAGCCGGCACATGAGCCAGTGACGACCTTGCGCGAGTGATTAAGCGCTTTAAGCTTGCGAACAAAAAAACGCTCGCGAGCACCGGTAAAATTAGCTTTTTTAGCAATGCACTTAATGCACCTCTCAGCCCATCGTTCAATCTTGCTGACCTGCTCGATAAGACGCGGAGGTATACCACCACTTTCCATAAGCGCATCAACAAAAATATCACGGCTCTGCTTGATGGCCATAACCACGGACAAAGCCTTGGTCATATCGTCTTCATACGCCGCAGTAGCTTTGCGCATGATTTTCTTAGGAATTGCCATAAAAAACCCCTTCAAATGTGGCCACCAGTCCACAAATCCACCAGTGGCCACATCTCTTAACGTTTCCGACTTGCAACATCCTTGGCCATGCTTCGAAGCTTCCGATTTTCAAAAATCTCATAGCCAATACCAACGACAAAACAGACAGATAAAATGAATATGGCAAGCGCAATCATGCCAAAACACCTTGCAAATCAGACAATCGCCCAGAGGGGCAGTAAGGGTAGAGCAGTTCCACAAGCTCATCCATGGAGCGAGCAAACAAGGTTTTTTTGTGGCCACTGATAAAAAGAGAACATTGACACCTTGCGGACTGCGCCGCATTCGTGTAGGTCTTTTCTTGCATTTATTTTTTTCCTTATGAGCCCTCAGAACTGCGTCAACAGTTTTGGGGGCGTTTTTATTGGTTTACGGTTGTCTTTACACTAAGTGGGCAAAGCGTTTGTGTACCGTCTGGAAATTCTACGCAGCACACCCAGCCAGAAATCATGATAACCGTGCCTGTGCGTTCTTGCGAATTTTCCACAACGATGACTTTATCGCCGACACTAATCACAACGCCATGCCTTTAACAGGCACAATGGCCACCAATCTTGCGCGCTTCAAAGTTCCCATAACTACCTCCCATACTGCTCTGTATGAACACGCCTCGCCATTTCCAAAAAGCTCATGATGGATGTCATGGCCTCCTGACCTTCCTTTTCCATTCGGTCCAACTGGTCACGAGGAATACGGCCATCAGCAATGCTTGCGGCCGACTCAGAAGCATACTCGCCAAATTCTTTCACAGAGCTAAGCACAGCCTGACCAAGACTGGAACCATCCAAGACTTTCATGTCACGTACAAGCGGCACATACACGCCGCCCCTAGCCCGAGCCATGGCATGCAAAACAGCATCAGAGTCGATGTAATCCATGATGGGCAAGAGTTGGTCGCATGATAATTTGTGGCCAGCTTGACCCGATACTTCACTCATCAGCGTATTATATCTGATGCCCAAAGCATGCGCGACTTGCTTGGCTGACTTGCCAGACGCCTTAGCCATAAGCTCTTGGTGGAGCACCGAGCGGAGACTAGGAAAGCCCATGGCCTACCTCGTTTGTATCTTCCATCGCAAAATCTCCTCCAAATTTAGCGTGGTTTTCAAGACAGCAAACAGCTATACTTGCTGAGCCTCAGCCTCATTCATAAGTGCAGGGAACAAAGGCACGCGAGGTTTGCGTCCTCGTGGCCAGTCTACTGCATCTGGTAAAAGTTCAAGCGGAATACCAAGAGCAACGCACTTTTTATGTAATTCTGAGGGCATAGTGTCACAACGCAAAACATAATTAGTACGTTGTCTTGTCACTCCCAGTTCCTTAGCAAGCGCTTCGTAACTAATATCACGCTCAATCATCCAAGCTCGTAGCCGTCTTTCACGAGGGATTTTAATGCCACTTGTCATTGGCTTTATTCCTTGTTAAATTCATTGACAAAATTCATTGACGCTTTTTTTCGCCTAAAAAGACCACGCCTTTTAATAGGCAGATATTAACTATCTAGTCAAGAGTAAAAAGGTAGAAAATGCCTATAAATATATCTGGAAGAGTAAAAAAAGTATCTTCTACCTACTACACCACACAGAAAGAGTTTGGTGACGCATTGGGTGTAAACGGTGATACTTTTTTAGGATATTTTAAAAAAGGCCGCGAAGATAACTTATTGCCGCTTCTTCCTAAAATGTTAGAACTACATCCAAATATCAATAAATATTGGCTTTATTTTGGCGAAGGACCTATGTCCTCTGACATTGCTTATAATGCCCAGAAAAAGCGTACAGGTGACCTTTTAGCCACTGTGTTAGGTTTTTTAGAATTCTCTAATCAAGAGATTTCAAAACGTAGTGGTATTCCTTTAGATACACTTGATGCGCTGCTTGCAAGTAGGCAGAAACTAACCTTTGAGCATTTGGAAACACTCTACATCAAGCTTGGCATCAATCCAGCTTATTTCTTTGATGGCAATGAAAAACAGATGTGTAAATCAAAGGATCCCTTGCTCCAGCTTTATTATGCTCTAGGTATGCAAGGTATAGAACCAAACGCTACTGATATAGCACACTCGCTGGGTATTCCTTTCGATGAAGCAGAAGCTTTTATGCAGGAGTGGAGAGACTTTAGACAAAAAGGCATGGAACGTGTATTGCCTGAAAGATGGATTGCTATCATTGAAGAACAAGCCCAATTTGACACTGGCTGGCTTAAAGATGGTAATCCTCCAGTCATAACTTTTGCTTCCCGTAAACAAAGCGTCGAAAAGTATGAAAAAAGCATAGCTCTTTTACAAAAGGAGATAGCGGATCTAAAAGAAAAATGTGAATTACAACGTGATTTGATTGCTATGTATAAAGAGCGCAATAAGGGGGAAACCATGTTTGCCCACACGCTGCATACTGCGAACTACGCAAGCATCGAAGAGGCTTAGAACCTATTCAGTAAATAAGGGGAGGGTTATATGGCGAAAAGTATGCTAAATATACTCATAAAGAGTGCAAAAAAAAGTGCAAGAAATGCAGAAAGGCGACATAAACAGGAGATAAGAGACCAAGAACGAGAATGGCGTAATTTAGACAAATCAATAGCGCGAGCAGAACGCGAACGAGAACGTAATGAGCGCGAAAAAGAACGAAATCGATTACAGCAGATACGTGAAACTGAAAAGCTCCAAAAAAATGCTGAAAAAGAAGCAATCAGGCAAGATAAGGAAATATTAACCTATTTTAAAGAAGCAGGTATTGAAGCCTATAAATTTCGTTGTGAACAACGTGCTCAATTGCGCGTTAATTTTATTGCAGAATATATTAAATAGGGGGACACAATGGATACTGGAGCTTTGTTTGGATTGATTGGTTTTATTGCTTTTATTGCTATATCTACCCTTGGAATACAAAAACTTTTTCATCTTATACGTTTTAAACGAACAGGTAAAAAAATATTACCCAAACTAGAAGCTCAGCTCAATGCGTTAAACGAACAAATAGACAAAGCCAAAGCAAACAAAACTACGCTTCAAGAAAAAAACAAAGAATTGACTATTATCTGTAGCAATTTAGAGAGCGATAAAGAACGCCTAGATAGAGAAACAAAAGAGTTACAAGAGCTACAAAACAACGAGCAATCTTTACGAAACAGCATAAACACTAAAAATGCTGAACTAACAAATATTTTAGATAAAATAGAATCTGTTGTTCCCCAACAAGTTATCGCCGACAACACAATTCAAGAAATTTGTTCTAGAGTTGACCTCTATTCAAGAATGGATGAATTTGTATCATATGGTATTTATGAGACACCTGAGTATTTATATGAAACTTCAGAAAGATTTGCTCTTGAAATAAAAGCTATTCGTGAAAAACAAAAAAACATGATTAAAGAGCAAACAGTTATCATTTGTACTTCTAATAGTAAGCATAGAGGTTATATTCCTCTTATTCAAAAAGCGTTAGAAGAACAAAAAAAGCTTATGATACGTACTTTTAATATTGAATGTGATTTACTTATATCTAAAGTAAATCCTGCAAACTATGCCAGAACATTAGAGCGTATAGAAGCTATTGCAAATGGCATCGAAAAACATTGTGCTAACCTTATGTATGGTTTTTCTATTGAATATATAAAGTTAAAATATGAAGAGTGTTCTTTGCAATACCAGCACACTCTCAAAAAGAAAGAAGAACAAGACGAGCAAAAAGCATTGCGTGAGCAAATGCGTGAAGAAGAGCGTGCGCGCCGCGAGTATGAAGCGGCTATTAAAAAGTCAGAGCAAGAAGAAGATATGTACGCAAAGATGCTTGATAAAGCAAAAGAAGCTCTTGCAAAAGCCTCAGATGAAGAAAGAATGGCGGCAGAAATGCGCATTGCTCAACTCGAAAGTGAATTACTTGAGGCTAAACAAAAGTCTGAGCGTGCAAAGAGTATGGCCGAGCAAACTAAAAAAGGGCATGTCTATATCATTAGCAATATAGGCTCCTTTGGTGAAGATGTATTTAAAATTGGCCTAACGCGTCGTCTTGAGCCAATGGACAGAGTGAAAGAACTGGGTGACGCCTCGGTTCCATTTAGCTTTGACGTTCATGCTCTCATAGCGGCAGATGATGCGCCAAAAATGGAAGCAGAGCTCCATAGAGCGTTTACAGCAAAAAGAGTTAATGCCGTCAATATGCGAAAAGAATTTTTCAATGTTTCATTGGATGAAATACGCCAAAAGGTTCAAGAAATTGCAGGTCATGAAGTCAGCTTTGTTACTACAATTCTGGCCGAGGAATACTTCCAATCCAAGCGATTGCGTGGTCTTTAAATATACAAAACATTTAACAAGGAGTACGCTATGAGCAAGAATCAGCATGTTCTACCTCGTGATGGAGCTTGGGCTGTCAGAGGCGAAGGTAACCAGAAGGACACTTCACACCACATTACGCAACGCGAAGCTATTGATGCCGCACGTCAAATAGCCATAAATCAGAAATCAGAGCTTTTAATCCATGGTCGAGATGGTAAAATTAGAGAGAAGAATACTTATGGCGAGGATCCTTTTCCACCAAGAGGATAGAATGCTGTATTAATAAATTACTACAACAAAAGCCCTGCAACCAACTAAGTTGCAGGGCTTTAACGACTCAACGTCGCATACACTTTAACCATGCTCCACTAACACCCCAACCTTAACCAAGTCCTGAATATGCTCATCAATGGACGTAACGCTCACATCTTCGCCACACCAGTCCTTGGCACGCTTGGCGGAGCCGAGCATCCAATCCTCAATGGTGGCTTCAGGGACAAATTTCATACGCCAAAGTTGCTCAGCAATGCCTTGGAGGTCTTCGGCCTCCAAGGTTTTTCCGTCTAGTGTGGTGAATTTATACATAACGCGCTCCATTATGCGGCGGACAGAATAGCCGCACGGTTACGGTAAAAGGTTGCGATGCCTTCGGCAACGCCTGCAAAGAGATTATCTTGCACGTTTGCGTCGCCATCAGTGTGAACATGGCCACGAAGTTCATAGCCCGTGGCACGATGAAAGACAATATCCATGCCAGCCTTGCGAAGTCTGGTCACAGCGGCACGGGCGGAGTGCGCTTGCCAACCAAAGCGATTACACATGGCCTCAAGGGTAACTGCGCCTTGGCCGAACATGCTTGCCAGTTGCGCAGAGACGCCGCGCAGGGCTAGTGGAGCCGACGTAGAGCATGGAGCCATAGAACTAGCAGGGGCATCCACACGCGCCTTGCTTTCGGTGATGAAGGCATCCAAGAGACGTACCCAGTTCACAGCCTTGGGAGCGTTCAGCGTGCCAGAATGTTGGCGGAACTCAATAGTGCCATGCGTATGGTAAGCTTGAAGATTGACTTTGAAATAACGGCCAGCTTGTGCGCCAATGAGGCTTTGCAAGGTTTGCGCGCTTTTGAAGCGTTCGTTTTGCGCCAAGGAAACGATGCTTTGGCAAAAACGGTTCTGGTTAGCGCGGCGAGACTGCGGCATAAAGTTGTCAATTTCGGCTTCATACGCGGCGTAGCGCGTTACGATGGAACGGATGTGGTCAACGCCAAGGTCGCTAGCGTCAAAGTGAACATGGTAGCCACAAGAGCGATTTACGGAGCCACCCATATCGTCAAGAGCCGTCACCACTGCACGAAGCTGCTCAAGCCCTTCAACACCTTCCAGAATAGGACTAACCACTTCAAAGCCACCTTGTACAGAAGCATCGGGCACAATCTTCCAATGGCTGCGTGTGGTGTGGTTATATCCTTCATTCTGTACCGCAATACCAACCAAGCGCAGACAACGCTTTGCTTGCTCACGGGTGATACCTACTATTTCCAACTCAACACCGAACTTGCGACTCATAGTGAACTCCTTTAATTTTAGGTGTTTATGCACCCTGCGTTGAAGTCACTTGAGCTTGCTTTCAAAATTGTTGCAAGTCCTTTGTTGCTGATTTTATTAGTTTTATTCGTTGCATATCAAGCTGGGTATGTAAAGAGCGATTCTTGACTTTACAGGCGAAACCATTGTACCAAGATGTCCGTGCTCCACCAAACGGGCTCATGAGTGCAGGAACAGTATAGCAGGTATTCCTTCTGCGATTAAACCAAAATCTAAGGAGGTAATGCTTATGAAAAAGAAATTTAATACAAAAGGAATTACCCTTGCGGTAATGTCCATAATTTCTGCAGTAGTGTTTACAGTATATTCAACGTCTTATTATACGTATGAACCTGTAGAAGCGAATATCTGTTCTTGTCCTGTAGCTGGAGCAACCGACAAAGAAGCCAAGGAGTTATATCCTTGGCTTCCTAGTTTTGTAGGACTAAATGAAATAAAAAGTGGATATGACCGCAAGACATACAGGAATAATCTCGATTTATCTGCAACACAAAAAAACTGCAACCATCATTGCAGGGCCTATATCCTCTTACAACGTGCAGATGCCTTTTGACAATATTCCATAGAACGCCTATCTATGGATGAACGAGGTGGAACATGCTTCACTATTGGTCAAATATTTTTGCCATGCTTGGCGTTGCGCTCATAGCCACGGCCTTTTTCCGTCTTGAAGACTGGCAACTAGGCACGGTCTATGGAGCAATCCTTATCATTTTAGGCGCATTTCTTCAGCTCTTTTCCAAAAAAGGAGGTCAAAGATGAGTCCGTATACATACGTTTTTCTAGGCGGCATCGTGGTCTTTGTTGCCCTCTATTGTGGCTACAAACTAGGCTGGATTGACTAAATACGTTATATATGAACAACAAAAAGCCCTACAACCAACATTGCAGGGCTTTTACTCTTACTCTTGTCTATCGTGCTTCAACTTCATATGCCGTAGCGGCCGCCGCTAAAAAGCCAGAGCGTGTCATGCCAACGGCGAGAGCTTTTCGGTCAATCATATCAAGCTTGTATTGACTAAACGACACAGCAACGCGCTTATTTCGTGCATCTAAGTTAGGCGTCAAAATTGGATGCAGTTCTGTACCGTCGGGCAAGTCGCCAAGCTCAAATTCCTCAAACATTGCTTGCAATTTTTCCCATGCCACAGCCTTTGAACTTGGTGCAGGAATGGGGTCGCCATCATCTGCAAGCAAAACAAGATGCTCACTAAGAGCCTCAAGAGCCATAGAGAATGCCTCCTCTAAGGTATCACCTTGGCTATTGCACCCAGATACATCAGGAAAGAGCACGGCATAAACGCCGTCATTAGGAATAAATGCTGCATAATAAAGTGCCATTGTATACTCCTTTGGAAAGGGGAGGGCTAGGGCTTGCACCCTAGCTCATTTTTACGCCAGACTGTTTTTCGATGCTTTTCAGGGTGATGGGATTTACATCCCCAGCGTGATACGGAACTGTCACTTTTCCTTGCTTTACAGGATGCTTGAAGTGCCTATGCCCTGTTTTTTTCCCTGCAAGCTCAAACCACCCGTCAGCTTCCAGTCTTTTTTGTATTTCTTTTGGTTTCATAGCCCCTCCCGTAGAAATGTTAGTATGTAATTTTTATATAATTGTCAATTTTTTATATAATTTTTACACAAAAAAGCCCCTTATTCGGTTTTCCGAACAAAGGGCTTTCCCTTCACCTCACCTCACCTCAGGTGGACATTGCATCCTAGCACACTCAGACTGATAGCTCAGCTCACAGTGACGCGTAACAAATGGCCCACATTTCTC
>JAWXUA010000075.1:0-13095 GCA_044433065.1 Pseudomonadota bacterium | reverse complement strand
GAGGAGGAGTAGAGAGGAGGCCGAGGAGGAGAGAGGAGGCCGAGGAGGAGTAGAGAGGAAAGGCAGAGAGTAGAGAGGAGGCCGAGGAGGAGAGAGGAGGCCGAGGAGGAGAGGAAAGGGAGAGTAGAGAGGAAAGGCAGACTTCATAGTGCAAGGCGAGCCTCTTAAGCCTCCCTCTTGGAGGGAGGTGTCGAGCGCAGCGAGACGGAGGGAGTGTGCCTTTTCGTCTTCTGTTCTGGGAGCGACAGCGAAGCCGAGCGCATCTTTCTTCTGCCTTTTGCCTTTATGTTTTCTGCTTTCCTCTTCTCACTAGTAGTCCAGACGGCGCAAGGTTGTAGTAGGTATCTAAGTGAAGAACGAAGAAGGAAGAGGAAGAGAGATACGCACGGCTTCGCACGCGCTACAAGAACAGAAGACGAAAAGGCCCACTCCCTCCGTCATTGGTCTACTATCCGTAGCACTCGCTGCGCTCGCTAACGGCTAGTACGACAATGCCACCTCCCTCCAAGAGGGAGGCTTAAGAACCCAACGGCATCACTTGTTCTATATAATGCCACAAGCCTTTACGAGAAGAGTGTCATAGCGACCTTGCCAATACGATGAGCGTGCCTTGTCTACCATACGAGGAGCGAGTCTTAAAGCCTCCCTCTTGGAACTGTCCGAAGGATGCCGAAGGCACAGCCGTTAGGCGAGCGTAGCGAGTCTTACGGATGCAGATAGCAACGCTGGGAGGTGTCGAGCGCAGCGAGACGGAGGGAGTCTGCCTTTTGCTATCTTGCCTTTCCTCCTCCCCAACCCCAACCCCAACACCAACCCAAAACCAAAAAAAGGACCACCAATGGCAACCATACTAATAGTAGATGACGACGTAGCACACCGCACCATGCTTCGGATGATGCTGCGTGGTTGGGGCTATGAGACCACAGAATTGGATGATGGCGATGCAGCTGTGGCGGCGGTGAAGGAGCGTGCTTGGGATGCTGTTCTCATGGATGTGCGGATGGCAAGAGTCAGTGGTATCGAGGCTTTAGGTCAGATTGTGGACTATAATCCGGCCATACCTGTGCTGATCATGACAGCGTATTCCTCGGTGGAGAGTGCGGTGGAGGCTTTGCGCATGGGGGCTTATGATTATCTGATTAAGCCGCTGGACTTTGACGTGCTGAAATTGACCTTGGAGCGGGCACTGGACCATACGCGTCTTGCAGAAGAGAATAAGAATTTGCGGAATAAGCTTGCTGTGGATGGGCCAGATGATGGCGGTGCCATGCGTGGCGTTGTGGGTCATAGTCAGGCCATGAAGGAGCTTGGGGAACTTGTGCATACGGTGGCGCCGTCCGATGCCACAGTGCTCATTACGGGCGAGTCAGGTACGGGTAAGGAGCTTGTGGCGAAGGCTATTCATGCTGGGAGTGCACGGGCTACGAAACGTATGGTCACGGTGAACTGTGCGGCTTTGGCGGAGTCTTTGCTGGAGTCGGAGCTTTTTGGTCATGAGCGAGGTGCGTTTACAGGCGCAGATAAGCGGCGGGATGGGCTTTTTGTGCAAGCGGATGGCGGCACCTTGATGCTTGATGAAATTGGCGAGATGCCGGTACTTTTGCAGGCGAAATTACTACGGGTCTTGCAGCAGGGTGAAGTGCAACGGGTTGGCAGCGATACCACGCTGAAGGTGGATGTGCGCATCATAGCGGCTACCAATCGCAATCTGGCTGAAGAGGTGGCTGCTGGACGTTTTCGCGAAGACTTGTTCTATCGGCTCAATGTCATTGCCGTGCCCATGCCAGCCTTGAGGCAGAGGCGCGATGATGTGCCGCTCTTGGCCATGCACTTTTTGGGCCTGTACGCTGAACGCAATCGTAAGGATGTGAAGGGCTTTACGCCGCAAGCTATGGATGCTTTGGTGAAATATGATTGGCCTGGTAATGTTCGGGAGCTGGAAAATGCTGTGGAACGTGCTGTGATTATGACCGTTGGCGACTATGTTGGCGAACGTGAATTGCCAAGCACTGTGCGCCCTGTTGGCATGGCTGTTCTGGGCGTCATGGCTGATGCGCATGATGGCATCAATATACATAGCGATACTATGCTGGAATGCACCGACGACAAGGATTGTGGTGTAGGTAGTGTAGGTAATGTAGGCGGTGCAGGTGGTGTAGGCGGTGTAGGTGGTGTAGGTAATGTGGGTGGTGTGGGTGATGTAGGGAGTATGGGTAGTGTAGGTAATGTAGAACCTGCGAATACCACAGACCTGCCCAAGAGCTTCTTTGCTAGCGTGTCCCTAGAAGACCTTGAACGCCGTGCTATCGTCGCAACCTTGCAAGACTGCACCGATAATAAAAGTGAGGCCGCACGTCGCCTCGGGATTACACGCTCGACACTGCATAATAAGCTGAAAAAATATGGTTTGGAGTAGAGGGGAGAGGAAGAGGAAGAGAGGAGAGGAGAGGAGAGGAGAGGAAGAGGAAAGGCAGAAGAGAGATACGCACGGCTTCGCACGCGCTACAAGAACAGAAGACAAAAAGGCCCACTCCCTCCGTCATTGGTCTACTATCCGTAGCACTCGCTACGCTCGTTAACGGCTAGTACGACAATGCCACCTCCCTCCAAGAGGGAGGCTTTAAGAGCCTAACGCTTCACTTGTTCTTATTGCAGCATATTTTTGACGCGTAATTTTGCCTAGTGTGCCTTGTCTACTATATGAGGAGCAGGGAGTGCCCTTGCCTATCACGATGAACTCGGGGCGAGCAGCCAAACTACATTGCAAGGCGAGCCTCTTAAGCCTCCCTCTTGGAGGGAGGTGGCATTGTCGTAGTAGCCGTTAGGTGAACGCAGTGAACCTTACGGATACTAGACCAATGACGGAGGGAGTGGGCCTTTTTGTCTTCTGTTCTGGGAGCGACAGCGAAGCCGAGCGCATCTTTCTTACTCTTCTGCCTTTATCTTCCCCTCTTCTGCCTTCCCCTCTTCTGCCTTTCTCTTCTCTCCCATCCCTCTTCCCCTCTTCTCTTCCATCCCTCACCCAGCACACAAAAAAACAATCATCCCACGTGAGTCATCTTGAAAGTTGTTGTCAAGCCCTTCACGAGGCTTTGCATACGTGGTCCTTTTTCATCAAAAAAAAATTTGCTTGAAAATCACGGGGATAAAAAATCGACTAAAATGCTGTTTTAGCCGTGAACGTAGCAATCACAAGGGTTCCTCGGCAAATGTGAAATTTATGTGAAAAAAATGCCCTCTTGGCTTATGGTAGTGTTTTGTAGTAGACTGCTTTTTCTTGGCGTGTGAGCCGAGAGCTACATACATTGAACTGAAGTTATATATATAGAAAACGGTAAGAGGCTTTGCGCAGAAGCTTGTGCCCACCACCCACTGACAAAGAAACTGGGAGTTTTATGTCGTCATTACCCATCACGCCTATTGTTGTCCCTGCAGATATTGCAGAAGCGAACCTGAATGCTAATGCTGCGGTTGTTCTTGGTAAGCGTTATTTTCATAGAGACCTTGAGGGCAATACGCTTGAAGATGCAAGGGCGATGTTTTGGCGTGTGGCGTCGGCTATTGCTAAGGAAGAAGGCAAGTATGAGGCTTCGCCGTATACCGTGGATGCCTTGTCACGCGAATTTTATGAGCTCATGACCAGCTGGCGTTTCTTGCCTAATTCTCCAACACTCATGAATGCTGGCGGCGAACTTGGTCAGCTTTCAGCATGCTTTGTTCTGCCAGTGGGCGACTCCATCGAAGAGATTTTTGATGCGGTGAAACATGCAGCCATGATCCATAAATCTGGTGGCGGTACGGGCTTCTCCTTTACACGCTTGCGCCCAAAGGATAGCCGCGTAGGCTCTACAGGCGGCGTGGCATCTGGTCCTTTGTCCTTCTTGCGCATTTTCAATACAGCGACTGAACAGATTAAGCAGGGCGGCACGCGCCGTGGTGCTAATATGGGCATCTTGCGCATCGACCACCCAGATGTTTTGGACTTTATTGCAGCCAAAGAAACCGATGGCGAGTTCAATAACTTCAATCTTTCCGTCGCATTGACAGAAGATTTCATGCACTCTGTGGACGCTGATGCAGAATATCCTTTGATTGACCCTTGCACAGGCAATGAGCGTGGCCGCTTGCGCGCACGTGAAGTCTTCAATACTTTGGTGCGTAAGGCTTGGGAAAGCGGCGATCCAGGCATTGTTTTCATCGACCGTATCAATCGCGATAACCCAACCCCAGACCAAGGCGAAATGGAGTCCACCAATCCTTGCGGTGAACAGCCTCTCTTGCCATACGAAGCGTGTAACCTTGGCTCCATCAACTTAGCCCTGTTCTTTAAGCATGATGGCGCATGCAAAGACGTTGCTGGTGAGCCTTGCAATCCTGATACGTGCATCGACTGGAACGAACTCGAGCGCGTCATTGGCCTTGCGGTGCGCTTCCTTGATAACGTCATTGACGCATCACGCTTCCCCATCGATAAAATCGCCGATAAAGTGCGCCACAATCGCAAAATCGGCCTTGGCGTCATGGGCTGGGCGGACCTTTTGTATCAGCTGAATATGGCGTATGATAGCCAAGAAGCGCTTGACCTTGCTGAACGCATGATGGCCTTTATCCGCGATGCTGGCCGCGCTGCATCCCATACTTTGGCCTGTGAACGCGGTCCTTTCCCAGGATACGCAACGTCCATCTATGGTCAGCAAAATATGGGCCCATACCGTAATGCGACCGTGACGACTATTGCTCCAACGGGTACGTTGTCCATCATTGGTGGCTGCTCATCAGGCGTGGAACCACTCTTTGCATTGTCCTTTGCACGTCACGTCATGGATGGCGAACGCCTTGTGGAAGTCAATGAATACTTCAAGGACGCTATGACCGAAGCTGGTTATGGCGATGCCAAGACCATGGAAGAGGTTGCTGCGACAGGCTCTATCCGCCATATGCAGGACTTGCCAGAGCATTTGCGTCGGGTCTATGCCACAGCTATGGACATCGCTCCAGAATGGCACCTCAAGATGCAAGCGGCTTTCCAACGCTTCACGGATAACGCTGTTTCCAAGACCGTGAACTTGCCAAATTCTGCAACGATTGAAGATATTTATAAGATTTACTGGATGGCCTTTGAAGAAGGCTGTAAGGGCGTTACTGTGTATCGCGATGGCTGTAAGGCTATTCAGGTTCTGCATACGGGCAACGCTGAGAAGGCACAAGCTGCTGCTCATGCTGGTGCTGAGGCTCCAAGCGAAGCCGCAGAAGCGAAGCCTGTGGTACGCCATCGTCCAGACATGATTTCTGGCTTCACCCAGAAAATCCAGACTGGCCTTGGTGTTATGTACCTGACGGTTAATGAAGTGGATGGCGCGCCTTTTGAAGTCTTTGCAACCATCGGCAAGTCTGGCCGCTCCATCACAGCTAAGGCTGAAGCTATTGGCCGCCTTGTGTCCCTTGCTATGCGCTCCAACGTGCCAGTTAAGGACATTGTGGCCCAGCTTAAGGGCATTGGCGGCGAGCACCCTATATTCCAAAAGAAGGGCTTGCTGCTGTCCATTCCAGACGCCATTGCATGGGTCCTTGAAAACCGCTACCTTGGTGGACAAAAAGCACCTGTGATGGATATGGCTCTTGATAGGCCTTTGTGCCCAGAATGCGGCGAGATGCTCGTCTTCCAAGAAGGTTGCCATATTTGCCCATCGTGTAGCTACACCCGTTGCGGCGGCTAGGCCCACACCTTAGGCCATACGTTAGGCCCACACCTTAGGCCCACACCTTAGGCCATACGTTAGGCTGAAAAATACGCAGACATGAGGGCCTAGCCCTTTAGATATCAAGATAGCCACAAAGTTCGTTTTCGAGCCTTGTGGCTATCTTTTTGCGTGATGGGCATTCTAACAGCTTCTATGTAATAGTGTACTTCTTTACTACGAATTTATCTTGCTTCGTATGCAACTGTATTTTCATGTATATCGTATCACCATGGTATTATATGTATAATTTGTTCTTATTTTCACAAAACCATATGGCTCTTTTTCGTGATTTGTTTACGCAGTAGTAAAAAAATCATAGCAAAGTTGTTTGACATAAATGCTAATACTACTATACAGTGCCTATACTTTATGCAACTATATCGTATTTTACATGATGATGAATTGTATAAATATGAAGTTACATTGCGATAGATAGTGCTTCATTGGTTAAACAGTTTGGTGTAGATGGCTGAATAGTCCTTGATAAATCATTATATAACTGAGCTGAATGAGTAAACAGTCTGGAATAAGCTTGCGCTATGCATGCATGACTATTCTTAGTTTGGCCTCAAGTTGGCTTAACGTTGGCTCAAGTTGGCCTTCATGGCGCTACCCCAAAAGTGCCATGGCGTATGACAGAAATACCTTGACGCTTGGCCAATGAAAGACGCACAACTTCCCTGTGGACTCGCACATGGCCTTCCCCAGTTTTCCATAAAGAAATAACCCACCACAACAATGCAAGGAGCGTGTATGGACGGGACATCAGTGGGCACATACGTAAAAAGCCCCCTCTCAGGGCGCATGGATTTCTTCCAAGCCCTCACTGGCGTGATTTTGGCACTCTTCACTTTGATGCACCTTGTGTTCGTGAGCACAGTCATCATCAGCCCAAGCATCATGAATGGTCTTGCTTGGCTCTTGGAAGAGCTGTATTTAGTGCAGATTTTTGGGCCTTTGCTGTTCTTGGCCATGATTGTGCACTTTATTATTGCCGCGCGTAAGATGCCTTTCCAAGTGGGCACCTTGCCTATTTTTATCAAGCATTCCAAAGAGATGAACCACGTTGATACGTGGGCTTGGCTTGTACAAGTTGCGACAGCAATCATCGTTTTGGTCATGGCAAGCATCCATATGTACGTTATTATGGACTCTTTGCCTATTTCAGCTGTGGAGTCTGCTGCTCGCGAGCAAAATGGCTGGACACCTTTCTACTTGGTCTTCCTTGTATCTGTGGGCTTGCACCTGACCATCGGCCTTTTCCGCGTTGGCGTGAAATTTGGCCTGATTACAGAAGCTAATCGCGAATTGTGGAAAAAGCGTACGCAATACCTTGTGCTTGGCTATATCGCACTGGGCATCTTGGCTATAATCCGCTTCCACTTCATCACCATCGGATAGTAAGGAGAGCACATGCGTATTTTCCAAACTGATTTATTGTGCATGGGTGCTGGCCTTGCTGGTGAGCGTGTGGCTGTGGAAGCTGCACAGGCTGGCTTTAATGTTATCTGCTTGTCCGTTGTGCCACCAAAACGCTCGCACTCGTCCGCTGCTATGGGCGGCATGCAGGCAGCGCTTGCTAACTCAGCCATGAGCCAAGGCGACTCCCCAGACGTGCACTTTGCGGACACGGTTAAAGGTTCTGACTGGGGCTGTGACCAAGAAGTAGCCCGCTTATTTGCGGATACAGCGCCTATCGCTATGCGTGAAATGGCGTGGATGGGCGTTCCTTGGAGCCGCGTTGAACCTGGTGTGCATACCTATTATAAGGGTGGCAAACCATTTGAAGCTGAAGAGCTTGAAGCTAAACGTGGCCTCATCCACTCTAGAGCATTCGGTGGTACGGCAAAATGGCGTACGTGCTACACCTCTGATGGCACGGGCCACGCTGTTCTCTTTACCTTGGATAACCGACTCTTGCAGCTTGGCGTTGAAGTGCATGACCGCATGCAGGCTGAAGCCCTCATCCACGATGGCGAAACTTGTACTGGCTGCATCTGCCGCTGTTTGCGTACTGGTGAACTCGTTGAATACCGCGCTAAAGTGACCTTGATTGCCACTGGCGGTTATGGCCGTATTTACCCAGCAACCACCAACGCTGTCATTTGCGACGGTGGTGGCCAGATTACCGCTCTTGATACGGGCTGCGTATCCCTCGGTAATATGGAAGCTGTGCAGTTCCACCCAACTGGCACCGTGCCTACCGACATTCTGGTGACCGAAGGTTGCCGTGGCGACGGTGGTACCTTGCTCGACGTGAACGAATACCGCTTCATGCCTGACTACGAGCCAGAGAAAGCAGAACTCGCTTCTCGTGACGTTGTTTCTCGCCGCATGGTTGAGCATATGCGCAAAGGCTTTGGCGTGAAGAGCCCTTATGGCGAACATTTGTGGCTTGATATCCGTCACCTTGGCGAAAAGCATATCACCACGAACTTGCGCGAAGTATACGACATCTCCACCAAATTCCTTGGCGTGAACCCAATCCACCAGCTCATCCCTGTTCGTCCAACCCACCACTATAGCATGGGCGGCGTTCGCGTAAACAAAGATGGCGCAGCATATGGCCTCAAAGGTCTCTTTGCCGCTGGCGAAGCTGCTTGCTGGGACATGCACGGCTTCAACCGCTTGGGCGGCAACTCCCTTGCTGAAACCATTGTTGCTGGCCGCATCATCGGTAAAAAGGTTGTGGAATACCTGCAAGGCTACGAAACCTCCTTCAGCACCAAAGCTGGTGCCGACGCTGCTAAGGGCGTTGCTGAGCGTATCGACACTATGGTCTATGGCCGTAAGGGTAAGGAAGACTGCTACAAGCTCCGCGCTCTCTTGCACAGCACCATGATGGACAATGTGGGCATCTTCCGTAATGGCGCAGACCTGCAGAAGGGCGTTGACACCTTGCAAGAGCTTCTCGTCCGTTCTGAAGGCATCGCTCTCCAAGGCAATAACCGTGGCTTCAATCCTGAGCTTTCCATGGCATTGCGTATCCGCGGCATGATTAAGCTTGGCCTCTGCACAGCCTATGGCGCATTGCAACGTACGGAAAGCCGTGGTGCTCATGCTCGTGAAGACTACCCAGAACGTAACGACAAAGACTGGTTGGTACGTACTCTGTCCACAATGCAGGAAGGCGACACCTTGCCTACGTTGAGCTACGAAGAAGTAACGCCTTGGTTTGAAATTCCTCCGGGTGACCGCGGTTATGGTGGCGGTAAGATTATTACGGCAGACATTCCCGAAGAGAAAATCAGACCTTTAGGTCAAGCCAATAAGTAGCAGGAGAACATCATGGGACGTACACTACAAATCGACATTTTCCGCTACAATCCACTGGATGAACAAAGCACGCCGCATATGCAGTCCTTCTTTCTAGAAGAACACCCAAGCATGACGCTCTTCGTAGCCCTCATGCAATTGCGCGAAACCCAAGACCCAACCTTGCAATTTGACTTCTGTTGCCGCGCTGGCATCTGTGGTTCCTGTGGTATGGTCATCAACGGTCGTCCAGGTCTTGCTTGCTCCACGCAGACCTCCGACCTTAGCGAGCACATCACCTTGCACCCACTGCCAATCTTCAAGCTCATCGGTGACCTGTCCGTAGACACTGGCACATGGTTCCGCAACGTTGGTGCCAAGCTTGAAACGTGGATTCACAGTCAAAAGCCTTTCGACGAAAACGCCATCGAAGAGACCATGACCAATGAATTGGCCACCAAAATCTTCGAGCTTGACCGTTGTATCGAATGTGGTTGCTGTGTTGCCGCTTGCGGTACTGCTCGTATGCGCGAAGACTTCCTCGGTGCCACAAGCATCAACCGTATGGCTCGTTTCTACGTTGACCCACGCGACAACCGTACCGAAGCTGATTTCTACGACGTTATCGGTAACGACCAAGGCGTTTTCGGCTGTATGGGCCTCCTCGGTTGCCACGATGTGTGTCCAAAGAGATTGCCTTTACAAGACCAACTGGGCATTATGCGCCGCATGCTGGTGACCGAATCCGTTCGTGGCATCGTACCCGAAAAGATTCGTCATCTCATGTCGTGCGGATGTGGCGATCATAAGCATTAGTATATGACTGGGGGGAAGGGACTCCCTTTAAAAAGGGTGTCCCTTCCCAGCGTTGCTCTCTGCATCCGTAAGGCTCGAAGACTCGCCTAACGGCTGTCCTTCGGACCCTTCGGGCAGGCCAGACCCCCATCCCTTCCTAAACTTTTTATTTGTGGATGAGCGTGCGTCACTTCGTATGGCGTTCTCAGCCACATGGGGAAGTGTGGGTAGGGTGATTTTGAGAAACGTTTGTATACGATGAATGTTTTCGTCAACTCAGATAACTATTTGAAAAAGGGAACTATCATGGCTTTGTACACCAGAGAAGAAGCGTTGGCATACCACGAAGTGCCACGCCGCGGTAAAGTTGAAGTATTGCCTACCAAGCCTTGCGCTACGCAAAAAGACTTGTCCATGGCATATTCCCCAGGCGTTGCTGAAGCGTGCCTCGCTATCCATGCCAATGAAGAGCTTGTTGACACCTACACTGGCCGCGCAAACCTCGTAGGCGTTGTGTCCAACGGCACTGCTGTTCTTGGTCTTGGCAATATCGGCCCAAAAGCTGGTAAGCCAGTTATGGAAGGCAAGGGCGTTCTCTTCAAGATGTTCGCTGACATCGACGTGTTCGACATCAACCTTGCTGAAACTGACCCACGCAAGCTTTGCGATATCGTGAAAGCCATGGAGCCAACCTTTGGCGCCATCAATCTCGAAGACATCAAAGCCCCTGAATGCTTCTTCATCGAAGAAACCCTTCAGCAAGAAATGAATATCCCTGTTTTCCACGATGACCAACATGGTACCGCTGTTATCTCCACAGCTGGCATCATCAATGCGTGCGAAATCACAGGCCGTAAGCTCGAAGATTGCAAAGTCGTTATCTCTGGCGCTGGTGCTGCCGCCATCGCTTGCGCTAACCTCTACGTATCCATGGGCGTTCAGCGCAAAAATGTGTACATGTTTGACTCCCGTGGCCTCATCCACACTGGTCGCGAAGGCCTCAATAAGTACAAGGCTGCGTACGCTCAAGACAAAAATCTCACCCTCGCAGAAGCCTTTGTGGGCGCCGACGTTTTCCTCGGCCTCTCCACCAAGGGCATCGTCTCCAAAGACATGGTGAAGTCCATGAATGCACAGCCTATCCTCTTCGCCATGGCGAACCCTGATCCAGAAATCACCTACCACGACGCCAAAGACGCTGTGCCTGATTGCCTCATGGGCACTGGTCGCTCCGACTTCCCTAATCAGGTCAACAACGTGTCCGGCTTCCCATTCTTGTTCCGTGGTGCCCTCGACGTAGGTGCATCCCAGATCAACGAAGAAATGAAGATTGCTGCTGCTAAGGCTCTTGCAGCCCTTGCTAAAGAACCTGTGCCACAGTCCGTCATCGACGCGTACGGTGGCCAACCATTCTCCTTTGGCATCGACTACATCATTCCAAAGCCTCTTGATCCACGCATCATCGAATGGGAAACCCCAGCTGTAGCCCAAGCCGCTATGGACTCTGGCATTGCAAAGCGTCCTATCGCTGACATGGATGCCTACCGCGAAAGCCTCAAGGTTCGTATCGACGCGTGCCATGAGCGTGCTGCTGCTCTGCATAAGAGCTACCTGTAGCAAACGCCTTCTTTTGTTTTCTGGCTTCGTTAAGCTCGCTTTTTGCTCGAGTCATGTATGTCTCTATACACTCCTCTCACAAAAAACTCGCTTGCCTCACCAGAAGAGCAAAATAAGCTCGATTGCAAATGCAGGCTAACAACCACGGTCTAGTAATCACGGGGCCACCCTTACTTTGGGGTGGCTCCACTAAACGAGGGGGATTTTCATGACAAAAGCAACCCGTATAACACTGTTCTCTTTGGGGGCTATTCTTTTAACCGTATTGACCATTTTTCCAGACCTTATAAGCCAAGCCCTTGCCGCCGCAGCCCCAGCTCCCGATGTCGCAGGCGATAATCACGATGCTTTCATCGTTCTTGGCATCCTCGGCGTGGCCGCAATCCTCTTTTTCACCGAGCTCTTCCCTCTGCCAGTCACGGCAATGCTCGTTCCAACAGCACTCAGCCTCTTCGGCATCCTCACCGCAAAAGAAGCCTATTCCCACTTTGGCGACACCAGCGTTGTCCTCTTCATGGCCATGTTTATTCTTGGCGAAGGTACTTTCACCACAGGTTTTGCAAATCGCGTTGGTGAATACACCATCCGCTTAGCCGCTGGTAGCGAGAAAAAACTCCTTCTCTATTCTGTCATCAGTATTGGTGGCCTCTCCTGCTTCCTCAGTAATACCGGTACCACAGCCGTTGCTCTCCCTATGATTTTGGCCATGTGTTCCGCCGCCAAAATTAATCCTGGTAAAATCCTCATGCCTGTGGCGTTCGCTTCCTCTCTCGGTGGCACATGTACTCTCGTTGGTACGCCTCCAAACTTGCTCATCAACTCAGCCCTCGCTCAAATGGGTACTGAAGTTGGTACGCATCCCTTTGGTTTCTTTGAATTTGGCCTCATCGGTGTGCCTCTGTTCATCATGGGTATCGTTTTCTACGCAACCATCGGCCGTAAATTCCTCTCTGAAACCATAGCCCACATTGACCCAGAAGAAATGGATCTTCGTGAAGTGAAAAACCTTCGCACCAAGAAAATGCCTATCGCTGTGGCCATTTTCCTCTTCGTTATCGTCGCTATGGCAACCAAAATCTTGCCGCTGAACACCGCAGCTATGCTCGGTGCCATGCTCATGATTATGACCCGTTGTATCACCATGCGTGAAGCATTCCGAAGCATCGACTGGACCACCATCTTCTTGTTCGCAGGTATGATTTCCATGAGCTCCGCCATGCAACGTTCCGGAGCCGCAGCACTCATTGCAACCAACGTCGTTCATCTCGTGTCCGACCCCTATGCAATCCTCGCTGTAACCTGCGCCCTCACCATGATCATCACCAACTTCATGTCCAATACCGCAACCGCAGCGCTCATGGCTCCGCTCGCAATCCCTATCGCAATCCAAAGTGGCGTCTCTCCACTCCCAATTGCTATGGGCATCGCCATGGCCGCGTCCGCGTGTTTCCTGACCCCAATCGCAACTCCACCGAATACCCTCGTCTTCGGTCCCGGTAACTACAACTTTATGCACTACCTCAAAGCTGGTTGGCTCCTCCAAATCCTCAGCTTTATCATGTGCGTTACCATTATTCCGCTGATTTGGCCTTTCTAAGTTTTTGTTAGGGGTGTGGTTTTTATGTGTGGGTGAAGACTGGGGGAGGGAAAACTTTCTGAAGAAAGTTTTCCCTCCCCCAGACCCCCT
>JAWXUA010000074.1:0-13283 GCA_044433065.1 Pseudomonadota bacterium | reverse complement strand
AGATTTTCATAGTGAGCCTTATCTACATTACTGGGGGCGTGCCTCTTAAGCCTCCCTCCTGAGGGAGGTGGCGAGCGCAGCGAGACGGAGGGAGTCTGCCTTTCTGCTATCTTGCCTTTCTCTTCTGCCTTTCTCTCTTCTGCCTTTCGCCTCTTCTGCCTTTCTCTCTTCTGCCTTTCTCTCTTCTGCCTTTCCCTCTTCTGCCTTTCCCTTTCTCCCCCTCCCCAGTCATCCACATGGAGATTTTTTTATACGCAATTTTTCCTACCACCCTACACAATAGCTTGCAGTGCAACGGCTTACGCGTTACTTTATCAGGACTTATGCCGCTCAAAATAGTTCATTTTTATGGAGAGAAAACATGACGAAGCATCAGCGTATTGCAAAAACATACCAATATATATGCATGACATGTATAGCCGTTATGTCCTTTGTATGGCTCACAGCAACGCCGCACATGGCCCAAGCTGGAACCGCAAGCCAAGGTGGCATTTTTGTGCCAGCCTATTCAAGCGTTGTGTACGGCAATAAAGAACGCGAAATCAACCTTGCTACAACCCTTGTTATCCGTAACCTCGACCCAAAAGAAAGCATCACCCTGCAAAAGGTTGAATACTTGGACGAAAACGGCAAGATTGTACAACACTTCCTCGACAAAGACCGTACCCTTGCACCGTTAGCATCCGCACGCTTTGTGGTCCCAGAAAAGAACGAAGAAGGTGGCGTCAGTCCTTCGTTCCTCATCCGTTGGAAGGCAAACAAAGATGTCATGCTCCCCATGGCGCAAGCTGTCATGGTGGGCACCATGAGTTCCCAAGGCCTCTCTCTGTTAACTGAAGGTCACGCAATTCCATAGGTCCCCTGTTAAACAAGGCTCATACAATTCCAAGGCCACTCAGGTAACCAAGGCCCACACAATTCCATCAATCTCGCCAACGAAGCACACTAATAATGAGGAGTATATTGTATGAAAGACGTTCGCAATCAAGCCCGTCAACACATGAAAGGTTTCTGCAAAGTCTGCCCCGTATGCGATGGTCGCGCTTGCGTTGGCCAAGTCCCAGGCATGGGCGGCCTCGGCACAGCTTCATCCTTCAAAAACAACATTGAAGGTCTCGCAGCATACAAGCTCAACATGCGCCTCTTGCACGACGTGAAAGAACCTAGCCTCGCAACCCAATTCCTCGGCTTTGATATGGCCCTCCCCGTCATGGCAGCACCTATCGGTGGCGTGTCCTACAACATGGGTACCGTAGTCAGCGAACAAGACTACATCGACGCCATCGTCAACGGCTGTAATGCCCGTGGCGTTGTGGGCTGTACTGGCGACGGCGTGCCTCCGCACATCCACGAATCTGGCTTTGCCTCCATCAAAGCCGCAGATGGCCGCGGTATCCCCTTCATCAAGCCTTGGGACAGTGCCGAACTTGACGAAAAGCTCGACAAAGCCCTCGCCACCGGCTGTAAAGTCATTGGCATGGACGTTGACGCAGCAGGCCTCATCACCCTACGTCTGCTCGGTCGCCCAGTTGCCCCTAAATCCCCTGTAGAACTGAAAGCCATCGTGGACAAAGTGCATGCCGCTGGTGCAACTTTCATTCTCAAAGGTGTCATGACTGCTGATGATGCCATCAAAGCCGCTGAGCTTGGCGTAGACGCTATTATTGTCTCCAACCACGGTGGCCGCGTTCTCGACCACACCCCAGCCACAGCCACCGTTCTGCCTGCCATCGTTGACGCAGTACGCGCCTACGAAGCAACCAACAGCGCAAGCCCCATGGGCATCATGGTTGATGGTGGTGTACGCGATGGCGCCGACATCTTCAAAATGCTGGCTCTTGGTGCGGACATGGTTCTCATCGGTCGCCCATTCTCCGTTGCCGCCATCGGTGGTCTCGAAGAAGGTGTCACCAAGTACCTTGACCAACTCAAGGCACAGCTCACTCAAGCCATGGTGCTTACAGGCTGTCCTGACATTGCTTCCATCAGCCGCGCAGCCCTCTACGGTCTCTAAGGCACTACCATGCTAACCACACTTGCTCTCTACCTCGTCGTCGGTGCCTTTGCTGGTATTCTTGCAGGGCTCTTAGGTGTTGGTGGCGGTCTTATCATTGTTCCAATCTTAAACTTCACATTGTCTCTGCAAGGTATGGACGCGGACCTTATCCAGCATATGGCCCTAGGCACGTCCCTAGCCAGCATCATGTTCACGTCCATTTCAAGTTTCCGTGCGCACCACGCGCGCGGTGCTGTTCTATGGTCCTCTGTGGTCTTCATGGTCACACCAGGCATCATCACAGGTACGCTCTTCGGTTCATGGGTGGCCGCCGGCCTCTCAGCCTTCTTCCTCAAGGCTTTCTTTGTCTGCTTCCTCTACTACGTTGCAGCACAAATGCTCATGAACCTCAAGGCAAAGCCAAGCCGTGAACTGCCTGCCAAAGCCGGCATGTTCGGTGTCGGTAACCTCATTGGCATCGTCTCCAGCCTCGTCGGCATCGGTGGCGGCACCCTCTCCGTTCCCTTCATGACATGGTGCAACGTGCCCATGCACAAGGCCATCGGAACCTCAGCAGCCATCGGTTTTCCCATCGCTGTAGCAGGCACCATCGGCTACATCCTCAACGGCCTCAGTGTCCCAGAACTCCCAGAATACTCGCTGGGTTACGTCTATCTCCCAGGACTCTTTGGCATCGCGTGCGCAAGCATGCTCACAGCACCACTCGGCGTTAAACTCGCTCACAGTCTCCCCGTACCAAAGCTGAAGCGCGTCTTTGCCGTGCTCCTCCTCGTTATGGGTACACGCATGTTGCTGAGTTTGTTGTAAGTTATAGGATTAAAGAGCTGGGGGAAGGGAAAACTTTCTGAAGAAAGTTTTCCCTTCCCAGCGTTGCTCTCTGCATCCGTAAGACTCGCTGCGCTCGCCTAACGGCTGTCCTTCGGACCCTTCGGGCAGGCCAGACCCCCATCCCTTTCAAAGACTTTTAGTTGCGATGCTAGTTCTCTCTTCGTGTGCTGATTTACGGCGCATGGGGGGAGTTTTTTGTTTTGAGGGAAGTCGTCCCAAGAGAGGAAATGTATCCACATGGGAAAGATAGCACGTGGTTATGTGGCGTTGATTGCCCAAGTGGATGGATTGAGAGGGCGTCCCTACTGATTGCATGGAGGAGAGGTGGGAGCTTGTTTGGGAAGTTTCTGCTGGTTGGATGGGAGGAAGAGGTGGAACGGTGAGCATAGCAAACGAAAAAGCCCTCATGGCCGAAACCATAAGGGCGTATACTTAATTTGATTTTTTAGGCCGCGTACCAAGGAATACGCCATAACCTGTGACTATGAGAATTAAGGCAAGCCAGATAATCCAACTAGTCATTGTCGCCCCCTAGTAAAGGGCTGAATACTCCGCAAAATCATCGCAGAATAATCCGCCCTAGAGGCCCCAAAAAACTACAAAGCCGTCACGTCACGCAACGCTTGTACAGCGGCGTCGAGTTCTGGTCCTTGGCTTGCGCTAAAAAGGGCATCCCAAAGTGCAGGTGCAATAATGCTTGCGTCGTAGCGGATGATGACACTTTGGTTCAGCAGTGCCAATTTATAACCAGAGATACCGCGCATTTCCTGACCTTTGCCACTTGTAAGTTCCTTAAAGCTTGGGTGCTTATAGATGCTAAGGTCATAGCGGATGGTCACAGCACCATCGGCATTACTGGTCATGGTAAGGTGGTCGCGCATATCTGCAAGGAGTTTTGGATCCATGATTATCTCGTATGGTTATGGTTGTATGATGGGTTAGCAATGAGCCATGAGTTTTGCACAGTGGAGAAAGAGTATGCCTGCACACTCGATTATTTTGCTTTAAAGAAGCAGTTTGTCCGCCTTGGATAATGCCCAAAACACCTGAAGAATGCAAGGTATAGCATTTTTGCTAAGAGTGCCATAATTTTCCCCAAGCTCTTTTCTTTGGTTGCTCAAAGCACAAATTCAGCGCATACTTAGGGCACAAAATAGTTTCATCCGTACAATGTATAAGCCCACAGAACTAGCAATCGAAGCCACAAACTTCGCGCTCCGCTCTTGATGTAGCCGCAAATACCCTTTCAACGACCTCATTCCCATCCACAAATAAAAAGCTTTCCTGTCCGAAGGATGCCCAAGGCACAGCCGTTAGGTGAACGAAGTGAACCTTACGGATGCAGAGAGCAACGCTGAAAGAGGGAAGGGGTCTAGGGAAAGAGAAAGCTTTCTCGAAAGTGTTCTCCCTTCCCCAGCCTAGCACATAGCGAGGAAATATGAAAAGCACACTATCGGTACTTATCCGTAATCAGGTAGGCGTTGTTTCTGACGCCACAGAGGTTTTCAAAGCGCACAATATCAACTTGCACTCGGTTTCGTGTTCGGAAACAGAGGCCTTTGACGTATCGCGCCTGATTATCACCTTAGAAGCTGACGATGTAGACCTCGCCACCGTGCGTGGTTTTTTGGCAGAAAAAGACTTTGTTATCCAAGTGGAAGACTGGTCAGCCATGGACCTTGTGGACCGCGAGCTTGCCCTTGTCAAAGTCAACGTTACGCGCGAAACAACAACCCAAATCATGCAGGTTGGCGAAGTCTTCCGCGCCACAGTTGTGGGTATGGGACCGTCAACGCTCACCTTCGAAGCAACAGGTGACATGCGCAGAATTGATAGTTTTATCAAAATGTTGCGCCCATTCGGCATCAAGTGTCTTGCCCGTACAGGTGCGGTTGCCTTGCTCCGTAATGACCGTTAGGCCACAGGATATCCCGAATTCCCTTTGGCCTAGGGTATGTCTTGAAACAGCTTCTTTTGCTTTCTGGCTTCATTAGGCTCGTCCGCCTCACCAGAAAAACAAATAATCTAGTTCGAAGGCACACCCCAGCATGCTCTTATGAAGTGAGGTTATCATGTTCAGAAGTCTTGATGCCATCATGTCCTCTGTGGTGGAAAAAAATGCGCACATGCGGCTTGCCGTAGCGGCTTGCGCAGAATCCCATGCGCTCATGGCAGCCCTCGAAGCGCGGGATATAGGTCTTGTGGTGCCCTATCTTGTGGGCGACATGGAAAAAGCCGCAGCCATTGCCCAAGAACATGGCAAGGACCTAGACGGCTGTACCCTTGTGCACGAAGAAAATCCCAACGAAGCGGCAAAGATGGCCGTCACTGCTGTCCAGCAAGGCGACGCTGACGTGCTCATGAAAGGTCTTATCAATACTGATGATTTCCTGCGCGCTGTCCTCAACCGTCGCACGGGCATAGCCTCTGGCGGTGTCCTCAGTCACGTAGCCGTATGCGCCCTGCCCGACATGTCCAGTGCAAGCTTCCTCGGTGCGCCCGTCACATGCCGCAGTGCCAACGACAGCCGCCTCGTATGCGTCACTGACTGTGCCATGAATATCAGCCCCAATCTTCAGCGCAAGCTTGAAATCGTGCGCAACGCCTTAGGAGTTGTCCGCGGTCTCGGCCTCGGCACGCCCTATGTAGCCATGCTCGCCGCCACAGAAAAAGTCATGCTCCCAGCCATGCCAGCAACCCTCGACGCACAGCTCATCGCACGCATGGCCGACCAAGGTGAATTCGGTGACGATGTCCTCGTAGCTGGTCCCATGGCCCTCGATGTGGCCGTCTCCGCCAACGTCGCAGAACGCAAAGGCATCCATGACCCCGTTGCAGGTCGCGCCAATATTCTCTGCGCTCCCGATATCGAAAGCGGCAATATCCTCTATAAAGCTCTCACCACCCTACTCTGCACCGAAATGGCCGGCGTCCTCGTCGGCACCACCGCGCCCGTCGTCATGTCCTCACGTGGCGACACCCAGCGCACCAAGTTATTATCCATAGCTTTAGCCGCTCATTTGGCCAGTGTTTAAGTGCGGGGGGAGTTGAGGTTGGATTAACTGGGGGAAGGGAAACCCTTTGAAAAGGCTTCCCTTCCCCCAGACCCCAGTCATTTCCATCACCCAACCAGCCCTCAAATCTACTTTTTACTTTTTTTACCTTTCTTCATTTCCTTCACATCGCGCAGACAAGCGCAAGATTGGTCAGGGCCTTTGTCGGCGCAGTCCTTACCGAGTGCTTTACGGAGCGCGTCACGGTAGATGGTGAGGGTTTCAATACGTGCAATGTACTTGGACTCCGCAGGGATGATATGCCATGGCGCATAGTTGGTGCTTGTGCGCATGAACATTTCGTCAGCGGCAATCATGTAAGCAGGAGTCTTTTCACGGTTACGCCAGTCTTCGTCGGTAATTTTGTAGTTCTTCCACGCGATTTTCTGGCGCTCTTCGAAGCGGCGAAGCTGTTCATCTGGGGAAATTTGCAACCAGAACTTGAGCAAAATGTGTTTGTTGTCCACAACTTGCTTTTCAAAGTGGTTGATTTCGGTGTAGGCACGACGCCATTCATCAGGGTGGGCAAAGCCTTCTACACGCTCGACAAGCACACGACCGTACCATGAGCGGTCGAAGATAACCACATTACCGGCCATGGGCACATGCTTCCAGAAACGCCAGAGATAGTGGTGGGCGAGGTCTTCGGACGTGGGAGAGCTGATGGGGATCACACGCGTGATGCGGGCATCAACAGCGCCCATGATGCGGCGGATATTGCCACCCTTACCGCCAGCGTCCCAGCCTTCAAACATGAGCGTGGTGGAGATACCTTCTTTGTAGGCTTCAAAGCTGAGGCGTGAAACCTCGTTTTGCAAAGCCTTGATTTTCTTGGAATAGTCTTCTTTTTCGATGGTTTGGGAAAGGTCAACACGGTCAAGAATGGCTACACGGCTTGTGTCTTCAAAGCTTGGCAACGTACACTGCGTGGAGTCTGGCACAATAGCCTCTTTAGCTGCGATGGCCTTTTCAATGGCGACGATGATAGCCTTGACGATGGCGACGTTACGGAAATGCTTATCATGGGCATCAATGATATGCCATGGTGCGTGGGGTGCGTCGGTGGCTGTGATAATCTTTTGCACAGAGCCTATAAGGGCATCATATTTCTTGCCATTTTCTTTTTCGTATGGCGTAAAATGGAAGTCGCAATTCTCGTGCTCGCGGGCTTTGCGGCGTTTTTTATGCTCGTCTTTATCGAGGTGGAGCCAGAGTTTCAGCTGGATATAACCGTTGTCGGCGAGGGTCCGCTCAAGGCCATTGTACTCACGCAGGCGGTCTTGCAAATCATCTTCAGAGAGATCGCCTTGGGCAAAGAGGCGGATATTTTTCCCATACCAACCACCAAAAAACACAGCAATGTCGCCCTTAGATGGCAGCTTATTCCAGTATTTCCAATCCCGTGGGCGCTCGGTTTCAGCGTCGGTAAGTTTCCAAAAAGTGTGGTTCGTAAAGTGCTTACCGTCAAGCCAGCCCGACAGCAAATTCAAAACCGCGCCACGCCCAGCATTACTCACGCCATCAAGGGTAATGAGCATGGCCAACTTGTGCGTCGCCAAGGCTGTTTGCATTTCAAAAAGCTTGATGCGCAAGGCATCTTCCATTTCTTTAAACTCTTTGGCGCACAGTTTTTGACCTAAGCTCATTGTATCAAACATTGAAGGCTCCTTGGTTGGTTATTTTGAGTGTGCTGGGGGGGGAGGAAAGCCCAAGAAAATGGAATTGTCGCGAAATGAAAAATGGGCTTTTAAGGATTGGACTTATATGCCGCGAAAATACCAAAAGCTCCCAAGGCCAATATTACAGCAAAGATAATTGCATTAGTCATGATTTACACTCCATGCGATAAGACAAGCCGTTATGGCAGAGGTTGTACCAATAGCCAAAGCAGGCCATATCTGTTGCTCATACATAGCAAGACCAAAGCCTATCACTGCAAAGCTAGATAACATGCCCTCAACACAGCGAGAAATTGATTTCCATCTTTTACGGTCCATATACATTCCTCTCTCACCAAACCTAGCCACTTTTCACTATATTGTCAAAGTACAGTCTTTACTATTCAATACCCATGAAAAAAGGCCATGCCCTACGGCACAGCCTTTTTATATAACAATAAATCTGCTCCTTCATGTGGCCTTCATGTGGCCTTCATGTCGCTAGGGATGCAGAGAGCAGCGCTGGGAGGAAGAAAACTTTTCCAAAAATTTTCCTCCCCCAAGCCTAACTAACGTTAATCAACAGGGTTTGCTTCGAAAGCGGAGCGACGAGCGAGGAAGAGGCCAAGACAAGCCACAGCGACAACAACGCCGATGATGGACGAGATTTCTTGGCTCAAGCCGAAGCCGATACCAGCGAAGCAGATGTAGGAAACAACAACAGCGGTCATGAAGGTTGCTGGGATACTTGCAATCCAGTGTGCCACACGACGGCGCACGAGGTATGCTGCAGCGGTCCACAGAACGATAGTCGCGAGAGTCTGGTTTGCCCAGCCGAAGTAGCGCCACAAGATGCTGAAGTCCACCATGGAGATGGCTGCACCGATGACGAACAGAGGCACAGCAATGGCCAAGCGGCTCATGTTGCCTACTTGCTTCACACCGAACATGTCAGCGATGGTCAAACGAGCAGAACGGAATGCGGTGTCGCCAGAGGTGATAGGCAAAGCGATAACGCCAAGGATAGCAAGGAGGCCACCGATAGGACCAAGCAAGGTTACGGAAACCTCATTGATCATGGCGCCAGGGCCACCGTTAGCAAGCGCTGTGTTGAGGAGTTCTGGAGTGTGGTAGAAGGTCATGCCGAGGGTTGCCCAGATAAGAGCGATGAAACCTTCAGCAATCATAGCACCATAGAATACAGGACGGCCAAGCTTTTCGTTAGACAAGCAACGTGCCATCATTGGGGATTGCGTTGCGTGGAAGCCAGAAATAGCACCGCAAGCAATGGTTACGAACATAAGAGGCCAGATTGGCAAGTCACTTGGGTGCTGGTTCACGAACTCAGCAGCTGGATAGAAATCGTAGCCCTTGAAAATCAACGCGCCAGAAAGGCCCACAGCCATAACAATCAAAACGATGGCGAACAGTGGGTAAATGCGGCCGATGATTTTGTCGATAGGCAAGATGGTTGCAATGAAGTAGTACGCGAAGATAACGCCAATCCAAACTTGCATGGACATCCATTCTGGAGTCAACTTAGCAAGCAAGCCAGCAGGCGCAGATACGAAGACAACACCAACAAGGACAAGCACCAAAACGGAGAAGTAACGCATGAAGTGCTTGAACGCGTTGCCAAGATTGTTGCCTACAACGTCAGGGATGGACGTGCCGTTGCTACGAACGGACAGCATGCCGGAGAAATAGTCGTGTACGCCACCGGCAAAGATGGAACCGATAACAATCCACACCAAAGCCCATGGGCCGTATAATGCGCCAAGGATAGGACCAAAAACAGGACCTACGCCAGCGATGTTCAAAAGCTGTACCAAGAAAACTTTGGCTGGTGACATGGCAACATAGTCCACACCGTCGGCCATGGTTTGTGCTGGGGTGGCGCGCTTTTCGTCCGCACCAAAACAACGCTCAACAATGCGGCCGTAGACCACATAACCAACAATAAGCGCGACAACGCTTAAGAGAAAATACACTACTGATGGCATGATAAACTCCTTTCATGTGGCCTAGACCACACACGTAATATCAGCCCCTCGTAGCACATGAAAAAAATAAATGCTAGTAATTACTAGTATTTAGAGTGGACACTGCAAAGTTTTGATTGAGTCCTCATGTCTGTTGGATAAAACTTTGTAATTACATATCATTATCAATAGAAAAGGCCACGCAAGAGCATGGCCTTTTCTAGGAAGGTGAAAATCACCTGTATTGTATACGATAAAAAAAACGAAACTATTCAGTAGGACGCGCTTCGAGGCTGGTGCGCTTGTAGAGCATGAGGGCTAAGAAGGCTACGGCGACGCCAAGACCGACAAAGCAGGACAGCCAGTATGGCAGACTGAAACCGATTTTTTCGTAGCATATGTAGGTTACGCATACGGCGGTCATGAACATGGCAGGGATTGAGGCAATCCAGTGGAAGGCCTTGCGGCGCACGAGGTAGACGGCTATGGTCCAAAAGAAGATCACGGATAAAATTTGGTTTGCCCAACCCAAATAACGCCACAGAGCAGTGAACTCGGCTTGCGAAATCATCACACCAGCTGCGAAGAGCGGAATAGTGAGAATCAGGCGGCTTATGTTGCTTTTTTGCTGGTAGTTCAGCATGTCCGCAAGGATTAAACGTGCTGCGCGGAAGGCCGTATCGCCTGTGGAGATAGGCAAGGCAATGACACCTAAGAGGGCCAAAAAACCACCCACAGGGCCAAGCAGAGCGATGGATACGTCGCTTACAACTTTACCCGGACCACCAGCGGCGAGGGCTTCTTGCAAGATCTCTGGACTATGGAAGAAGGTCATGCCAATGGTCGCCCAGATGAGGGCGATGAGACCTTCGGTGACCATGGCACCATAGAAGACTGGGCGGCCAAGGCTTTCGCGCTTGAGGCACCGCGCCATCATGGGGGATTGTGTGGCGTGGAAACCAGATACAGCGCCGCAGGCAATGGTGATGCACATGAGCGGCCACATGGGCAGCTCTTGTGGATGTTGGTTCACGAAGGACGCTGAGGGGTAGAAATCATAGCCCTTGAAAATCAGCGCGCCAGTGAGGCCCACAGCCATGATGATGAGTGCTACAGCGAAGATGGGATAGACACGGCCAATGATTTTGTCGATGGGTAGAATGGTTGCGAAGAAATAGTAGGCGTAGATGATGAGCACCCAGACAGTCATAGGAATGGGCGTTACTGAGGCAAGCAGGCTCGCTGGGGCTGAGGAAAAGATCACGCCAACGAGAACCACAACGACGATGACAAAGATGGCCACAAAAGATTTAACAATTTTGCCAAGATTATCACCCACAATATCTGGCATAGATGTGCCCTTATTGCGGATAGAAATCATGCCAGAAAAATAGTCCTGAACGCCACCACCCACAAGGCAACCAACCACAATCCAGACCAGTGCCCACGGACCATAGAGTGCGCCCAAGATAGGACCGAAGACAGGGCCCACACCTGCAATATTAAGCAGTTGAATTAAAAAAACCTTTATGGTCGGCATTTCCACATAGTCCACACCGTCAGCCATAGAGTAGCACGGCGTCTTGCGGCTATCGTCAGCACCAAAAACACGCTCAATAAAACGGCCATAGATGTGGTAGCCGAAAAACAACACCGCTACTGCAAAGAAAAAATATATAATCGATGGCATAGTATGTCCCCTCTCAATAAACAGAACCTTTTTCACAAAATAGGTAACTCATAACGATATGAATTACTAGTCCACTTTGGCTCTATGACACAAAAAAAAGCTCCTTCGCCAGCCTTGATTATCAAGTGGCAAAAGAGCTTTTGCATTTATCTATATGATGAATTGTTATGGCTTAACGTACGCATAGCCTTGATTTTGCCATGCAACAAGGGCATTCATGCCAGCTGGAATGATTTCACAGCCTTCAAGCATATCTGCTTCATCAATGCTAAAGGCCATTTTTGCATTGTTACACAGATGGAATTTCACGCCTTGCTTGGAAAGTGCAGTAACCTTTACGCCCTCTTCAAGATTTGCTTTGGTAAATTGCTTGATAGCTGGACCGTTAGCAATGACCACAACATTCCATGCTTCATCTCCACAACCCACAATAAAGTTGCTGATATTGTTAAGGGCAAGGTGCAATACTTTTGGCTCTGGGCTATCAATGTGGATAAGAAGGTCGTTACGCATGGTAAGGTGGCTCCGTTAAGGTATCTATATGTTAGGGGAATTATTTTGTTGTGAGGGAACATTTGCCGTATATTTCTCCCTAGCATAGGTGACCGTGCAAAGTCTATGGGGAAATTTATGGGAATAGGAACTGTTTGCATTTTTTGGCAAACCTTGGTTTTGCGTGACCTCAACGTCTTTTGCGGTGATTAAGAGTGTTATTCGCCGCATAATTTGCGGTGATTAGGGTTGACCGTGCGGTGATTAGCCTTTACGTTTAGTTTATTCCAACTATGGACGGTATAGCATGTGGATATATGAAAATGAAAATTGGCCACATTTTACATGGTCTGAGAAAATGCTTTTAGCTCCACTAGCAACAGTGCGTCACCATCAGGGCTGTTTGCTTGGGCGGATGCAAGGCTTTGGTTTTGGCTTTACGGATGAAGCGCATCTTGCCATGTTGACCAAGGACATTGTCACGTCATCGGCTATTGAGGGTGAGCATATAAACCCAGAGGAAGTTCGGTCATCCATTGCGCGTAAGCTTGGCATTGATGTGGCAGGACTTATTCCGGTTAGCCGTGATGTTGAAGGCATTGTAGAAATGATGCTTGATGCAACACAGGCTTTTGCAGAGCCACTGACAAAGGACCGCTTATGGTCTTGGCATGCAGCTCTTTTTCCAACTGGTCGCAGTAATATGCATCGCATTGGAGTTGGCGCATGGCGGACTGTGGAAACAGGTGCTATGCAGGTTGTTTCAGGTCCCATAGGTAAAGAGCGAGTGCATTTTGAGGCACCCAATGCTGCTTTATTAGACAACGAAATGCACCTTTTTCTTGATTGGTTCTCTCATGAAGAGAATATTGACCCTGTTTTAAAGGCAGGCATTGCACATCTTTGGTTTGTTACATTACACCCTTTTGAAGATGGAAATGGGCGTATTGCACGAGCTGTTGCTGACATGGCGTTAGCTCGTGCTGATGGAGTTGCACGCCGTTTTTATAGTATGTCATCACAAATTGAAATTGAGCGCAAGGAATACTATAGAGAACTTGAGTTCCAACAACGTGGAACACTGGATATTACAGACTGGCTTATGTGGTTTTTATCATGCTTAGATAGAGCTATTTTGCACGCTGATACATTGCTGAGCCACGTTTTGTTTAAAGCAAAGCTCTGGAAAAAGATCAAAGAAGAGACATTCAACGCGCGCCAAGCCAACATTATTAATCGTATGCTTGAGGAAAATTTTGAGGGGCACATCAATACATCAAAGTATGCCAAGCTTGCTAAGTGTTCCAAGGACACAGCCTTGAGAGATATTCAGGCTTTGAAGGCAAGAGGCATTTTACTTCAAAACGATGGTGCTGGGCGTAGCGTGAGTTATCGCTTGCCCACTGAGGATGAATTGTAGCCCCCCACCATCACATCTCCCCTCAAGGCCAACCATCCCATATTCCCCCCAACAAAAAAGCTCTTCATGTGGCCGTAAAGACCATACGAAGAGCTTTATTTCATCCACAAATAAAAGTCTTTGAAGGATGGAGGGGGGTCTGG
>JAWXUA010000073.1:0-13304 GCA_044433065.1 Pseudomonadota bacterium | reverse complement strand
CCATACAGATTTTAGTCAGCGAGGGTTTGCAACGGCCACGATGAATATTGCGTACGCCTTTATTTCATGCGCCGCGAACGCCCTTAAAAAACGTTACTTTCATCGCAAATAAAAGTTTTGTAAGAGGATGGGGGGTCTGGGGGGAAGGGGAAAACGTTTCCAAAAGTTTTCCCCTTCTCCCCAGAAAAAATCCCTAGATATCCATGATTTCTTTTTCTTTGGCCTGTGCTTTTTCGTCGGACTTAGCAACGAACTTGTCGGTCAGCTTTTGCACGTCGTCTTGATACTTACGTACATCGTCCTCGGAGATTTCCTTGGCCTTTTCAAGCTTTTTGAGCTGGTCGTTGGCATCGCGGCGGATATTGCGCACAGCAACTTTGGTGTCTTCAGCGTATTTGCGAGCTGATTTGCTGAGGTCTTTACGACGCTCTTCGGTCAGCGCTGGGATATTGATGCGGATGATTTTACCATCGTTGATAGGATTGAGGCCGAGATCGGACTTCAAGATTGCCTTTTCAACGAGGGAAAATGCGCCGCGGTCCCAAGGCTGGATGGTGATGCAGCGGCTATCTGGTACAGCGACGGATGCCACTTGGTTGATAGGCGTTGGAGTGCCGTAGTAGTCAACTTTCAAGTCGTCGACGAGGCTGGTGCTTGCGCGGCCAGTGCGGAGTTTGCCAAAATCGCGCTCAAGAGCACCAATGGCTTTTTCCATGCGTTCTTCAGCGTCAAATAAAATGGTATCTGCGTCCATATTAGGCTCCTTGTACGATGGTACCGACGTTTTCGCCGGTGATTACTTTCTTGATGCTACCATTGAACATATTGCATACGATGATGGGCACGTCATTTTCCATGGCCAAGGTTGTGGCGGTGGAGTCCATGACGCCGAGTTGACGTTGCAAGGTTTCAGCATAGGTCAAGGTGTCGAATTTAACGGCATCAGGATACTTCATTGGGTCCTTGTCGTAAACACCGTCAACCTTAGTTGCCTTGATAATGGCTTCGCACTTCAATTCCATGCCACGCAAAGCTGCTGCTGTGTCTGTGGTGAAATAAGGATTGCCTGTACCAGCAGCGCAGATGATCACACGGCCTTTTTTAAGGTGGCGCATGGCGCGGCGGCGGATATAGGGTTCACATACTTCTTGCATGGTGATTGCGGACAAGACGCGTGTTGGGTGGCCTTGCTTTTCAAGGGCATCCTGCACGGCAAGAGCGTTGAGAACAGTGGCGAGCATGCCCATGTAGTCAGCGGAAGAGCGGTCCATGCCTTTGGCAGAGGACGAAAGGCCACGGAAAATATTTCCGCCGCCAATAACAAGCGCCACTTCGAGGCCCATGTCTACAATTTCAGCGATTTCATTGCATATCTTTGAAACCGTTGCTGGGTCAATACCGAATTTGTTCTCACCAGCAAGAGCTTCACCGCTCAATTTTAAAAGAACGCGTTTATACTTGAGTTCGTTCATGGATATGCTCCTGATTAAAAGCGTTTAGGACTTTTTTGTTTCTTCGTCGAGAAAAGCAGGGCGGTCCGTGTATGGTGCGCCCCAAGAGGCGTCAAAAACACGGACATAACGGCTGAAGGTGTAAAACGAAGCAAAGCAAGCAGTGATGAAGCCAGCTTTGCCGTCTCGAAAACCTTGTTTTAGCACATAGATGCGAATAAATTTCCAGTGGGCATGCAAAACTGCCTTGAGAAGACTAGGCTTTTTGCCCTTGGCGCGCATATGGTCGGCGCCTTGCTGGGCATAGACACCCATCTTTGTCCAGTGGTTATCAAAACCTGTGTAGGGATAGTGAATGATATGGCCACTTTGAAGGGTTTCAGTGCGGCCCTTTGGGTGATAATGAATGTGGGCATCTTGTGAAAAGGTCACTTCGTCGCGCTTAAAAACGCGAGGTATTCTGTCGGGATACCAGCCGCTGTGCCGTAAAAATCTGTCAAAGTACCATGATACGCGGTTCGTTGAGAAAGCAGAAAGTGTGCTATCCTGACCTTGTGGGCCTTGGATGGCCTCTTGAATTTGTGTGGCTAGGGTCGCATCACAAATTTCATCTTGGTCAAGGATAAAAAACCAATCTGTATCAATGTGCTTTGCGGCGAACGTGAACTGGTCGGCAAAGCCAGTCCATGGATTGAAGATAAAACGTGCCTGAACATCTTTTGCAAGTTGTTCTGTTGCGTCTGTGCTTCCGGAGTCTACGAGGAGAAGTTTGTCACAAAAAGCAAGCGATGCTAGGCATTGAGGTAAAAGGCGTTCGCCGTTGCAGGTGAGAATGAGACCTGTAATGGTGGCTTTTTGCGTCTGCTTTTGTGCATCCAAGGCTATATCCTCTTGTTTGTTGCTCAAAAAAAAGGGGTCGTAAGACCCCTCTTTATATGCGGCATAGAAAGGCTAATGCTTCGCCTTCAGTTTTTTGAATGCTAATGCTTTGCCTTCATGTGCAGACTTGGCTTATGCTTCTGCTTCTTCAGCTACAGCGTCTTCGCCGAGTTGGAAGCGAGTGAAGCCAGCAATGCTGATGGTGTCTTCAGCAGCTTTGCCCGTTTGCTTCAAGAGTTCGCTGATGCTCATCTTGTCGTCACGGATATAAGGCTGCTCAAGGAGACATGCTTCCTTGAAGTACTTTTTGATAGCGCCTTCAACAATCTTTTCAACGATTTGTTCAGGCTTGCCATCGTCAAGGGCCTTTTGGCGGTAAACAGCACGTTCACGCTCAAGGATAGCACCGTCGATCATGTCAGAGCTAACAGCAGCAGGGTTGCTTGCTGCGATCTGCATGGCAACGTTCTTTGCGCATTCGAGGAATGCAGCATTGGCAGCGGTTTCTGCTTTGGTGGTGGTCATGTTTACGAGAACAGCAATTTTGCCGTTGGAGTGAACATAGCTACCGATGAAGCCATGAGCTTCAACTTTAACGAAAGCGGTACGGCCAGTGCCCATATTTTCGCCAAGGGTGGCGATGATGTTGTTAACAGCAGTCTGAGCACCTTCGCCAAGAGCGCCAGCAGTGGCAACTTCTTTAGCGAGTTCCTTAGAAAGCTCAACAAACTTTTCGTTACGGGAAACGAAGTCGGTTTCGCACTTGAGTTCAGCAAGACCAGCGGTCTGGCCGTCTTCAGCAACGAAGCAACCTACGAGACCTTCAGAGGTAGCACGACCAGCCTTCTTAGCAGCCTTGGAAAGGCCCTTTTGGCGAAGCCAGTCAACAGCGTTGTTAATGTCGCCGTCGCACTCTTGAAGAGCTTTTTTGCAATCCATCATGCCTGCAGCGGTTTTGTCGCGCAGTTCCTTAACCATAGCGGCGGTAATAGCCATTTTGCTTCTCCCTTACGCTTCGGGTTCTATTGGGGGCGTACTAAGCAGCAGCTTCTTCAGCTTGTGGTTCAGCAGCCTTCTTCAATTCTTCTTCAGCGTCTTTGCCTTGGTGTTCCTTACGCATAGCGTCACCTTCGAGGCAAGCGTCAGCGATAGCAGCAACAAAGAGCTTGATGGCGCGGATGGCGTCGTCGTTACCTGGGATAACGTAATCGATAACGTCAGGGTCGCAGTTGGTGTCGGTAACAGCTACGATTGGAATACCGAGCTTGCGGCATTCTTTGATAGCGATATCTTCACGGTGTGGGTCAATGATGAAAGCGAGCTGTGGAAGCTTTTCCATCATCTTGATACCACCGAGGGTAGCGAGAAGCTTATCCATTTCGCGTTGCATACGAAGGATTTCCTTCTTTTGGTAACGCGTGGTGGTGCCATCAGCAAACATAGCTTCGAGCTTCTTAAGACGGTCGATGCTTTTTTGGATGGTGAAGAAGTTGGTGAGTGTGCCACCCATCCAACGGTTGGTAACGTAGAATTGACCAGCGCGGCTAGCTTCAGTAGCAACAGCTTCTTGTGCTTGACGCTTGGTACCGATGAACATGACGCGGCCACCGTTAGCAACGGTGTCTACAACTTTGTCATGAGCGGTGCGGAACAATTTTACAGTCTGCTGAAGGTCGATGATATGGATACCGTTACGAGCGCCAAAAATGAATGGACGCATCTTAGGGTTCCAACGACGGGTTTGGTGACCAAAGTGGACACCAGTCTCCAACATTTGCTTCATGCTTACGTAAGCCATTTCTAAAACTCCTTGGGGGTTTGCTTCCACTTTGGCCATGATTCTTAAGCCCGAACAGACGGGCACCCCGAACCGAAACCAAAGTGTGCTTATTGTGAAAAACAGGTTTCTATAGCTAGATTTGATGGCTTTGGCAAGCAATAAGTGAAGGCGATTTTTATTTTTGTTTCGTTTCTTTATTTTTGTTTTTATGAGGAATTGGTGCACTCTTTTTGGCTACGCGAATGGTGCGCTAAGTACCTCATTGTATCCAAGCATTTGTTGCTGCGAGGAACGACAATGGGAGAACGCCTAATAATGTTCTCAACGCCCATCCTCCTAGTCAAAGCAAATAAAAAAGAGCAGTATCCGAAAATGCAAGGATACTGCTCTTTTATGGTTATGGGCTAGCTTGATATATAATCAAGCTGGTGATGATTATGGCTTAGAGAGCACCCTTGTAGATAGCGGCAACAGCTGCGTCGCTCATCAAGCGTGGGTTGGTCAAGCCACAAGCGTCTTTTTGTGCATTAGCGGTCATGGTTGGGATATCTTCTTCACGAACGTCCTTGCCATAGCGCTTGCCAAGTTCAACAAGGCCAGCAGGAATGCCAACGTCACTGGAGAGCTTCTTGATGGCGTCGATAGCTGCTTGTGCTGCTTCGTCGAGGGTCAAACCTTCAAGGTTTTCGCCCATCAATTCAGCGATGCGAGCGTAGCGGCGACGGTTGGACATGAGATTGTATTGGCTTACGTGTGGGAGCAAAATAGCGTTGCACTCGCCGTGTGGCAAGTCGTAGAAGCCGCCAAGCTGGTGTGCCATAGCGTGAACGTGGCCAAGGCTAGCATTGTTGAATGCCATACCACCAAGGTACTGAGCGTAGCACATGCCTTCACGAGCTTCGACGTCGCGGCCATTAGCAACAGCACGGCGGAGGAAGTCGCTAACACAGATGATAGCACGTTCTGCACAGGCGTCTGTGATAGGGGTCGCAGCGATGGAAACGTATGCTTCAACAGCGTGGGTCAAAGCGTCCATGCCAGTTGCTGCGGTCAATGAAGGAGGCATGCCCATCATGAGCAGTGGGTCGTCAAGAGCGATGCTAGGGGTGCAACGCCAGTCAACGATAGCCATTTTAACTTTGCGGGACGTATCTGTAATGATACAGAAACGGGTCATTTCAGATGCGGTACCAGCAGTGGTGTTTACTGCAACGTATGGAGGGAAAGGATTGCTGGATTTGTTGACGCCTTCGTAATCGTGGATTTTGCCACCATTGGAAGCCAAGAAACCAACGCCCTTACCACAGTCGTGAGAGCTACCACCACCAAGGGTGATCAAGCTGTCACAGCCTTCTGCTTGGTATACAGCAAAAGCGGCATCAACATTAATATCGGTAGGATTAGGAATAGTTTTATCGTAAACACCGTAAGCGCAACCAGCACCTTCGAGAATGTCAGTAACTTGTTTGAGGATACCAACTGCAACAATGCCTTGGTCAGTTACGATAAGAGGCTTAGATGCACCAAGGCTAGCCAAACGCTCAGGAATTTCTTTGGCGGCACCTTGGCCAATAACAGTAATAGTAGGAATAAAGAAGGAAGTAACTTGACCCAAATGCATTGATCTAACGTCCATAACGTACTCCTTAAATCATGTTGTAGTGACATATACTCAGTTGTCTGCAGAAGAGCTAGACAGACTGTATTGCAAAAATGCATGAGTCCTGTTTACTACTGTACAATTGTTGTGGCAAGTACTTTTATTTATATTTTTATTCATTATACAATCAATTTACTGCAATAGGAACAATACATCAGTTCTTTATGTGAACAAGTAGATTTGTGAATAAAAGTACAATACTATGCAGAACGAAGCTAAGCTGTTTTTATACTATACTATTTTTGTATTGCACATTGTGATACACGTCACAAGCTAGTAGATTGATTGTACAAACTGTTTGAGATAAAAATAATAAAGCCCTTGCACAATTTTTTTTTGTGCAAGGGCTTTATTATTATATGCTATAAAACTTTTTTTACAATGTTGTTATAATAGGAACAATAATAGGGTCGCGTTCAAGTGATTTACGGAAAAACCGTCGCAAACTTGCGCGAATACGCTCTTGGAAGCGTTCCGTACTGCCTGCTGGCAAGTTATCAAAAATATCGAGTACAATGCCCTTGGCGTCTTCAATGACGTGGCTAAAGTGCTGTTCAAACACAAAACCTCGCGAGAAAATTTCTGGCCCATTAATGACTTCCCACGTGATTTCGTCGATGACCATAACCACAGCAACCATGCCTTCATCGCCAAGGATTTGGCGTTCACGCAAGAGTATGTGTCCAACGTCGCCAACCCCTTTGCCGTCCACAAGAATGGACTCCACATGCAAAGGCTCTTCAATGCGCGCCTTCACAACATAGTCTTCTGGGCTCACGTCGTTGCAGTCGTCGCCTTCAGCGTACAAGGTGATGGGCAAGCCATTATCCAAGATATGGGTACAGTCTGCGGCTACACCACATTCGCGTGCAAGGGCGGCATGCTTTACTAAATGGCGATATTCACCGTGCACAGGCACAAAATATTCTGGGCGTGTTGCTTCAAGCATGCTTTTCAGCTCTTCGCGGTGGGCATGGCCAGAGGCATGGATGGCGCGGAATTTATCGAAATAGACTTCAGCACCAAGGCGGTACACTTGGTTGATGAGGCGCGTAATGGCTCGTGCATTGCCGGGGATGATGCGCGAAGACATGGCAATGGTGTCGCCAGCGTGGATATTTAGGTTGCGGTGTTCACCATTTACAATGCGCGCAAGGGCGGACATGGGTTCGCCTTGGGAACCTGTCACAAGCAAGACCATGTCGCGGTCTGCAATGGGTGGCAAATGCATGGTGTCGAGGTGTAAGGATGTGGGCAAGCGCAAAAAGCCATGCTCGTGGGCAAGGCCAATATTGTTCACAAGGCTACGTCCGTTCACAACTACTGTGCGGCCAAATTCTGCGGCCAAATCAAAAACTTCTTGGATACGCTGAATGTGGCTTGAGAACAGCGTGACCACAATACGTCCTTGCGCTTCATTAAAGATATGCCAGAATGATTCTTTAATTTCGCGCTCTTTTAAGGAGTGGCCATCGCATTCTATATTGGTCGAGTCAGAGAGCAGAAGTCGCAAGCCTTTTTCGCCTGCAAAGTTTCGGAAAAGCTCAAGATCTGTTCCAATACCTTCGAGGGGTTCTGGATCAAGCTTGAAGTCGCCGGTGTGGATGATGCGGCCAACGGGACAGTCCAGCGCAATGGCGCGTCCTTCGATAATAGAGTGAGACACCGGCAAAAATTGGAATTTCATGGCGCCAAAGGTGACGATTTCATCGGGTTCTACAGCCTGCAAGACCACATGATGCAGCAAATCGCGTTCACGCAATTTGTGTTCCACAAGGGCCAAGGTGAAGCGTGAACCTATGATGGTGAGTCCGTCGAAATGGGGCACAAGCCAAGGCAAGGCGCCAATATGGTCTTCATGTCCATGCGTTAAGAGCACAGCACGCAAGGTGTCGCGTTCACGCAGAACATGTTCAAAGCGTGGAATAACGACGTCAATGCCAAGGTGATAGTCGTCAGGGAACATCAGGCCACAGTCAACAAGGACGGTGTCGTCACCTGTGGACCAGATCTGGCAATTGAGGCCAATTTCCCCAAGCCCGCCAAGTGGGGTGATGGTAAAATGCGGGCAAGCTACTGTCATGAACTCTTTCTCCAAGTACCAATATGTCTACAAAAGCGTGTTACCATGCGGAGTGTAGCGCAAAAAACCTTTTCTCACAAGAGATTGTGCTTGTATTTGTTCGTTATGAAATTGTTTTTCGATAAAAGAATTTTTTGTATATGAAAGCGTAAATATTAATGCGTATTAGCTTTCGCTACGTGTACCTTGCTCATGTTGGAATAAGGTGCTATGTATGGTTGAGCAATACAATGTCTTCTTCGTCTATAGCTTTTCTTAGAACTTTATCTATACCTTTTTATGATGAGTTCATTATTTTTTTTCAAGATAATGTCATCTTTTTGTAACATGTTTTGATGAACTATATTGTATTGTACGCCTCTTATACGCTCTATATCTTTTTAGAAAGTGAGACTACTATGACGACTATTCCTAGTGAACTTCCGTTTGAAACTGATGGTGCGCGTCTTATTTATGTTATTGGTGCATCAGGTGCAGGCAAGGATACGTTACTTCAGGGTGTACGCCGCACTTTGCATGGTGAGCCCATTATTTTTGCCAAGCGTTTTATTACGCGCCGACCTTCTAATGTTGGGGAACAGCATCTTGCTATTTCTCGCGAGCGTTTTGATAAGCTGTCTGAGTCCAACTATTTTGTCATGGAGTGGCATAGCCATGGTTTTAGCTATGGTATAGGACGTGGCATTGTAGATGTGTTGCAATATGGTTCTGTTGTGGTTGTCAATGGTTCGCGTGAGTATCTTCCTGAAGCCATAAAACGTTTTCCTGCGCTTACTCCCATTCTTGTGGAAGTTGATCCTCGCGTTTTGCGTGCGCGTCTTGAAGCTCGGGGACGTGAGGATGCTGAGGCAATCACCAAGCGTATTGAGCGTGCTGTTAGGCCTTTTGAGTATCCTGATAACATTATCCGCATTGATAATTCGGCCTCAATTAAGGTCGCTACGGACAAGCTTCTTGAAGTGATTTTAAAAGTTCAGGCTTTGTAATTTGAAAGAGTAGGGAGAAAATAGAAGATATTTTTGTTTTTCTTTTTTTGTCTTCTGCCTTTGTCAGACTCATTTTTTACTTGATTACATATATTCTATACGCGCACTTCAACGTACAATTCGGCATTTATTTAAAGGGAGCCTTCTAGTACGCCTAGAACTTAGCCATAAGAAACGTATTTGCGGCGCACAGGTAGACGAGTCTTCGAGTCTACCTGTGCGCCGCATAAATAGGTTCTTAGGACTTAAGTCCTAAGCGGGGTGGAGGGGCAGAGCCCCCCCTCTTCCCTCTTAAATAACTACCCTTCCAAGCTAGCCTGATGGTCAGCAACGACCTTGTCAACGACTGGCTGAGGAGCTTCTTCGTAGTGATCGAATTCCATGGTAAAGACGCCTTGACCACCTGTCATGGAGCGCAGGTCTGGTGCGTAGCGGAGAACTTCGCTCATGGGCACGTGTGCTTTGAGCTCGGTAACGCCTGCAGCGGAGTCAGAACCAAGGACTTTACCGCGGCGTGAGGAGAGGTCACCGATGACGTCGCCCATGTGCTCGTCGGGAATGGAGACAGTGAGGAGCACGATGGGCTCAAGGAGAATGGGCTTGACGGTTTCCATAGCTTTCTTGAAGGCCATGGAGCCGGCGATTTTGAAGGCCATTTCCGAAGAGTCAACATTGTGGTAGCTGCCATCATAGAGCTTGGCTTTGAAGTCAACCACAGGATAGCCGGCGATGAAACCGCGCTGTGCGGCTTCTTGGATGCCCTTATCAACGGCTGGGATGTATTGGCGAGGAATGGCACCGCCAACAATGGCGTCTTCAAAGACGTAACCTGTACCGCGCTCGGTGGAAGTGATTTCAACCCAGCAATCGCCGAATTGACCACGGCCACCAGATTGCTTCTTGTGGCGACCTTGTACTTGTGCAGAACCACGGAGAGCTTCACGGTAAGGAATTTTTGGCGTTTTGAGAACGATATCAACCTTGTAGCGACGGCGCGCTTTTTCTACGGAAAGCTCAATGTGGAGCTGGCCCATACCGGACATGAGAATGTCACTGCTTTCTTCGTCGCGTGCAAGGCGCAGGGTGATATCTTCGTCAAGAAGCTTGTTGACTGCGGCAAAGACCTTCTCTTCGTCACCCTTTTCTTTTGGAGCAAGGGCGTAGCTGATGAGCTGTGGTGGCAGATCAGGCTTAGTGAGCATGAAAGGCTCTTTGTCGAGGGCGAGAGTGTCGCCAGTGTGGGTATTCTTGAGCTTGGCAATGGCCACGATGGCACCAGGGCCAAAGACTTCCTTGGATGGCGTTTGGGTCTTGCCCACCATGAGGGAGATACTGCCAAGGCGTTCAGATTCGCCAGTGACCATGTTTTTGAGCACTGAATCACTAGAAATGGTGCCGGAGAGAACGCGAACCATATTGAGCTGACCTGCAAAGGGGTCTGCGAGGGTTTTGAAAACAAAGCCTGCGGCTGGGGCTTCGTCGGTGGAAGCACGTTCTACGAGTTCACCTTCGAGGCTATCGGAGCCAATCCAAGGAGCGCGTTCCAGAGGCGATGGGAAGAGGGTATCGATGGCGTCGAGAAGCTGTGCGCCACCCTTATTTTCGAGGGCTGAGGCAATGGTGACAGGCACGAGCGCACCTGAGAGAACACCTTTGCGCATGCCGGATGCGATGGCTTCTGGGGAAAGTTCACCGTTCTCAAGGTAATATTCCATGAGCTCTTCATCACTTTCTGCGATGTTTTCCACGGTGGTTTCACGGAGGATGGCGGCTTCATCGGCCAAATCTTCTGGCATAGGGCATTCAGATGGAGCACCGTCTGCGCCAAAGAGATAGGCTTTTTCTGCAAGGATATCAATGTAACCTTTATAAATTTCACCTTCAATAATAGGCATTTGCAAGAGAATTGGCTGCATGCCTAGCATGGTGAGACCACTAAAGGCCATGTCAAAATCCGCTCTATCGCGGTCTAATTTATTGATACAAACCATGGAAGGCAGACCAGCATCGGTCACTGCTTTCCATATTTTTTTTGTGAGAGGGCGAACACCGTCCACAGCGTCGATGACAAAAACTGTAGCATCAACGCCGGTAAGCATGTAATTGATATCACCAATAAAATTTGGGTCGCCAGGCATGTCGACAACAAAGTGACGATTTTTATTCCAAAGCCATGAGGCAAACGCAGGCTGAATGCTGCCCCGACGCTTAATTTCCTCGGGCTCATAGTCAAAGGTTGTTGTGCCGTCTTCGGACTTACCAAGACGATTTACCACGCCAGCTTGAAATAAAAGCATCTCACCTAGCGAAGTTTTACCACAGCCGCCAGTGCCGACAATTGCATAGGTTCTTTGGCTATCAAACGCTTTGGACATAGGCCTCTCCCTTTGTTCTGGTGACTAAACAGGAACCCTGTTGGACAGGGGGATAGTGTCCTTTGAAACAACCGCTTTTGCGGTGGAAACGCATACAGCATTTCTTTTGTCTGAAGCATGGGATAGCTAGCAAAATATGTCAAGAGGGTTGTGGCCACAAGATGCATAGCTTGTGCGAATAAACAAACAATTTTGAAAATAAATAACGCAGATTTTCATATATACCATGCTGCATTGTGACACAAAAAAATAATGTAAAATCAAAGACTAGGGTGCTTTTATGCACAATCAGCACAGAAAATTTTATCCATAAGGAGTATTTTTATGAAAGAGAATAAGACTGTAAAACTTTTTGCATTATCAACGTGTATTCATTGTCGCCATGCCCGTACATTCCTTGAAGATAATGGAGCAGAGCTTGATGTGCACTATGTTGACCTGCTGAGCGATGACGAGCGCGATGTTGTTTTATACGATATGCGGCGCTATAATGAAGCTTTGTCGTTTCCAACTATGGTCTTTGCTGATGGCACTGTGGTCATTGGTTTTCAGGAGGACGCCATGCGCGAGGCTTTGGGATTATGATGGACGGGCGAGGGGATGATATGATCTCTAGTAAGGATACTTGTGAACATAGTGAGAGTGCGGATAAGCCCTTTACCGCTGAGCATTTGCATGATGCTTTAAAGAAAATTCAAGAGGCACATGGTTATTTTTTTAATGATGATAAAGAGATGACTATGGGACTTTTGGAAAGTTTAGTTGTCATGCATGGGCGGCATGGCTATATGGCTTGTCCATGTCGTCTTGTTACAGGGTCTTATGAACATGACCGCGATATTATCTGTCCGTGCGCGTACCGTAATGATGATGTTGCAGACTATGGAGCATGTTTTTGCGGTCTCTATGTGAGCAAGGAGTGGAACACTGGATCCATGGACCATTGCTTTGTACCTGACCGAAGGCCAGTCCATCTTGCAAGCGCTGCCTGCGATGTGCATCAAGAAAAGCATGGAAAGCGGCATAAGGATTGTAAATAATAAAAGCACGTTGCAAGACATAGTTGCAACGTGCTTTTATGTAAGGACTTTAGTTTGAGGCCTACATTTTTTACGATATAGCTGGTATTTGAGTGCTACTCTGTAATGCCGAGCAATTCTCCGGCATTGGAGAGTAACTCTTCCATGATGGCATCACTGTAGCCCGTGCGGTGTTGCAGGACTTTATACTCTTCGGAGGCATCATAGAGTGGGTAGTCGCTGCCAAAGAGGATATACTCGCGTGGATGCTTATCCAAAATTCCTTTGAGCTGCGCGTCTGTCATGAATTCAAGAGCACTTGAGGTGTCAAACCAGACTTTGCGGCCAACGAGTGCTTCCATGGCATAGTCCCAGTGCTGATAGCCCCCAAAGTGCGCAGCAATGAAGCGAGCGCGTGGAAACATATCCATCAAGGCCGCAAGCTTATATGGACATGATGGATTTTCTTTGGGTGGCAGGACATCGCCCACATGCCACATATAAACAAAGTCATCTTGCGTTTCTTCTATGATGGGCAAGAGACGTGGGTCATCCATGCGAAAGCCTTGGAAATCTGGGTGTAGCTTCAGCCCTTTAATGCCAGCGGCACGAAGTATGTCCATTTGGGACTTCCAATCTTCGTAGTCGGGATGGATAGTACCAAAGGGAATGACTTCTGGAGTTTTGCCAAGTTCAATGGCGAAGTTATTGGCTGGGACAACTTGCGCTGCAGCTGTGGCGGCGCAAAGGACGACGACTTTATCAAGACCAGCTTTTTTTGTGCGAGCGAGTAAGTCGTCGAGCACGCCTGTGCCTGTCAATTTGATTTTGTAATGCTCTTCTAATTTGACGGTGGCTTTGGCGGCGATTTTGGGATGGAAGGCGTGGGTGTGTGCGTCAAAAAACATGGCTTTCTTTTGTGCTGAAGGTTTTGCTATAAACTACTAACCAAATGACCAAAAAGTAGTGGCCTTTTCTCACTTTCATGCGCCGCGAATTTGCTTAAAAAACAGTTCTGCCAACGCAAATAAAAAGCTTTGAAAGGGGATGGGGGTGTGGTGGAAGGGGAAA